>MGNZ01000142.1:5205-5277 GCA_001795235.1 Chloroflexi bacterium RBG_16_64_32
ATCGCGAAGGACTCGGCGAGCGCGTCAAGTTCACCAACGAACAGGCCGCATACATCGAGAAGGCGCTCGCCG
>MGNZ01000143.1:0-642 GCA_001795235.1 Chloroflexi bacterium RBG_16_64_32
AGCTCATCGTCCGGCACTACGCGGTTGACCATTCCGATGCGTTCGGCCTCGCGGGCGTCGATGAGATCACCGGTGAAGTAGAGCTCGCGGGCCTTGGCGGGGCCCACCAGGCGCTGGAGCATCCAGGTGCCGCCGTAGTCGCCGGAGAAGCCTATGCGCACGAAGGCGGTACCGAAGCGGGCGCTCTCCCCGGCGATGCGGATGTCGCAGGCCAGGGCGATGCTCAGCCCCGCCCCGGCGGCGGGGCCGTTGACCATAGCGATGGTGGGCTTGGGCATCTCGTGCAGCAGCCGCGACGTCTCCTCAAGGCGGCGGAGGCGGGCCACCGGGTTCTCGTTCGGCAGCGTCTCGCCGGAGGCCATGCCGGCGATGTCACCGCCGGCGCAGAAGCCCCGCCCGGCGCCGGTGACCACCACGCAGCGGACCTCCTTCTCTTCCGCGAGGCCCTCAATGACAGGGACGAGCCCCTCCATCATCTCGCCGCTGAGAGCGTTCAGCTTTTCGGGGCGGTTGAGCGTGACGGTGGCGATGTTCTCGGAAATGTCCACCAGTATGATGTCGGATGTGGTAGTCATGGGGCAGCCTCCTTCCTGAGTAGACCCCCATGATATGACACAACACGCCTGCGGAAAAGCCGCGCCG
>MGNZ01000143.1:689-990 GCA_001795235.1 Chloroflexi bacterium RBG_16_64_32
CGGGTCCGGCATTTCCGCAGAAGGAGGCGCTCCATGCTTACACGAGTCGATCGGATGCTTCTGGCCGTGCGCGACCGCGAGGCGGCTGCTGACGCCTTTCAGGCGATCCTGGGCGCGGAGCGCGTGCGCGAGGACAGCAGCCGGCTGCTGGGAGCGAAGCGGACGGTGGTCCAGGCCGGCATCTCCGAGTTCGAGCTGCTTGAGCCGACCGGCGACGGCCTGCCCGCCGGCCGGCGGGGCCCGGTGGCGACGCACCTGGAGCGCTGGGGCGAGGGCATCGTGGGTGTGGGCTTCTCCACGG
>MGNZ01000143.1:1010-8363 GCA_001795235.1 Chloroflexi bacterium RBG_16_64_32
CGCCGTCTATCCGAACGGGGGATTTCCTACAGCGATGAGGGCGGGCGGCTGTTCATCCCTGCCCGTCCGGCAGGCGGGGCCTCCGACCAGACGCCGGGGATGAACATCGTCCTGTCGCCGGATGAGGCGCGGTCGCCGGTCGGTCTCATCACGTGGCTGTACGAGGTGACGAACATCGTGGACGACCACCAGCGTGCGGCGGCGTTCTACGCGGGCGCCTTCGGGCTGGACGCGGACAGGTTCTCGCCCATCGCCAGCGAGCAGTACGGCTACACCGGCCAGCTCCTGCTGTTCAACCCGCCGCAGCAGCTTGACAGAATCGAGCTGACTCAGATTACGGAGCCGTCGCTGGCCATGGGCCGCTTCTTCTCCAGACGCGGTCAGAGCATATACATGTGCTACGTGGAGACGGACGACGTGGCGGCGGTGCAGGGGCGGCTGGAGGAGCGCGGGGCGCGCTACACCGGGCGCAGCGACGATCCGAACCCGGAGGGGTTGTTCATCCACCCCTCGGCGCTTCACGGCATGCTGATGGGGGTGTCCCGCACTAACCTTGCGTGGACCTGGTCCGGGCGTCCGGAGCTGGCCAGGCGCTAGGCGGCTGGAGGGCGGCTGAGGTAGGCCGCCGCAGATCCCACCGCCAGAAGAGCCATGACGGCGTTGAGGGCGTACGCGGGCCAGCCGACCAGTGCAGCGTAGGGGAAGGCGCTGGCAACCACAGCGGCGAGAGTGAGCGCCAGCCAGCGATGGGGATGGCCTGTCCGCGAGACCGTCTGGAGCGCCGCGGCGGCAAACAGCACTGAGACAGCTAGATACCCGCCGCCGAAGCCTATGTAGACGGCGTCGGGGCTGTCCTTGTACTCCGCGAAAACCTTGGAGATAGCCACGCCTCCGGCAAATGCGAGGAAACCGGAGATGGCTGCCAGCAATACGGCCGCCGCGAGCCGCAGGACGCGCATCATCGAACTACCAGACGACGTCATTTCAACACCGTCGGCAACGCTTGCCTGGGGCGGCGGTGCCTACTCCGCGGCGACCTTCGCCTCCTGCGGCGAGGGCGCGACGCGTATCTTGGCCGCCACGGCCAGGCCCAGGGAAACGGTCTGGCCGTCGGCGTCGATGACCACCACGCCGGTGGAGGGCACCAGCTCCCGCACCGTGATCTTCTGGCCAGGCTTGACGTGGCCCCGCTCCAGGTAGCGCAACAGCTCCAGGTCCTCCTCCAGCTCCTCGGAGATAAAACGAACGGTTGCCGTGTCCCCCCGCTTGAGGGCGTCCATGGGCAGCAGGTTGGGGTCCAGCCTGGCGCCGGTGCCCGGGATGGGGCTCCCGTGGGGGCAGGTCTTGGGGTGGTTGAGGATGGCGTAGATGCGTTCCTCAACCTGGCTGGACACGCCGTGCTCAAATCGGTGGGCCTCTACGTGCGCGTCCGCCCAGCCCAGGCCGAGGATGTCCGTGAGGAACCGCTCGGAGATGCGGTGGCGCCGTGCCACGTTCTCCGCCAGCTTCAGCCCCTTGCGGGTGAGGCGGATCGCCTTCTTCTCATCGATCTCTATCAGGCCGTCGCGTTCCATGCGGTGCACGGTAGCCCAGGCGGTCGGTGGCGTGACCCTCATCCAGCGGGCAAGGCGGGCGGAGATCACGTCCTCGCCCTCGGTCTGTAGGCTGTAGATCGTTTGGAGATAGTCCTCTATCGTCGGAGTAGGCTGCGTGGCCGTCATGATGGTAGCTCCTTTCCCCGGGGCCCCGTCCGGAACGTCCAGCATTAGGGTAACCTAAAACGCTGGAGGCGACAATCCGCACATCGAGGGTTAGGGTTATGTCGGACGCTCCGACGTGCGCCTGGCCTCAGTGCTAAACCGGCCGCTCTTCGCTGCGGCAACCTCGGAGGTCGCCAGGAACACGGCCCCGCCCTCCACCTTGACGCGATAGGTGCCGACAGGCTTGGTTGCGGGGCCGCCCTCCGGCTTACCGCTGGCGAGGTCGAAGCGGGAGCCGTGCCAGGGACAGGTGACGAGGGTACCTTCGACTTTCCCTTCGGCTAGGGGGCCGCCGGCGTGGGAGCAGCGGTTGCTTACGGCGTACACGTTACCGCCCACGTTGAACAGCGCTACCTGGTCGCCGCCGAAGTAGACGACCTTGGAGGCGCTCTCCGTCAGGTCGTCGGCGGAGGCTACGCGCGCCCAGCCCCCGCCTGCGGCGGGCTCATGGGGTGCGCCGGCGCGTACCGTGTCGCCCGGGGCGCCGAGGTTGTCCAGCGCCTGCCGGAGGCTCACGGCGATGCACGTGAAGATGGGGGTATCGCGGAGGGTGTGGGCGCTCGCCTCCGTCTCCCGCAGCTCCATCACCAGGTCCAGGAAGTCGGACGGCTCATCCGTCTCGAAGGCGACGACGAACTCCTGGTCGTCCAGACCATAGGAGTAGGCCGTATTGAGCTTCACCGAGGGGTATCTGCGGCCGGTCACGATGTGCTCGTTCATCATCCGCTGGCGTTCATCCTTGGGTAGCTTGTACCAGGCGCGGGTCTTGACGAACGGATAGACGAATAGATACTTGGCGTCGCTGGGATTGAGCGTAGTGTCACGGCTGGTCGGGGCATCCCGGTCCTTGGGTGTGACGTAGGTCGAACGCCGTGTCATCGCCAGGTATGAGTGAGGCACGGACAGGTAAGGTCCCATGTCAGAGGCGAAAACAGCGGTAGCCATCTCCTGGATATCTTCCAGCCGCTCGCCGATCTGCCACAGGAGGAAGTCCGCGTCGCCGCGCATGCCCACGAGGCTGTAGCTGCGGACCAGGAGACGGTCGCCGAACGCCTCTACGGCACGGCACAGATCCCGCTTCGCCTCCCTCCGTCCCTTGGGAGGCAGTAGTCGCCACGCAGGATCAATGCGGTAGAACGAGAACTTGACCACCTGGCGCCTGGTGGGTGCGTTCCGCTCGTGGTCCGCTCCGCTCATGGCGTTCGCCCTCAGCCCCGCTGGGCCGGAGCGGCGGTCTCCTCCAGGTAGAAGTTGTGGTCGTACAGGTCTGCGATGCGGTTCAGTTCCTCCTCGGTCAGCGCGGGCGTATCGACGGCGCTAGCGAACTCCTGGAGTTGTCCCTCGCTGAGGAAGTTGGGCAGCACAGAGGTTACGGTTGGCTGGACCAGCGCAAACTGCATCGCCGCCTGTCCGATCGTCCGTTCGCTGCCGTCCTGGTACAGGAAGTCCAGTCGGGACACCTTGCGAAGGCTGTCCTCCAGCCACTCCTGCTTTCGGTGGCTGCGGTGGTCGGTGGCCGCGAGGGCCGTTCCGGGCTTGTAGGTGCCGTCCAGCAGGCCGGAGGCGTGGGGCACGCGGGTCAGAAGGCCGGTGCCACATTCGCCGGCTACCGGGAAGAAGCTACGTGCCGGGTCCTGCTCCAGGATGCTGTAGATGATCTGGAGGCCGGGCACCCGACGCTCGCGCATCGCGGCCAACCCCTCATCCTGCCAGCCGATGTCCGGTCCCAGGGCAACGCTGTAGTGGCGCACCTTGCCTTCCCGCTTCAGCTCCTCCAGGGTCTCGAACAGCTCGTCGCTCTGGAGCGCCGGCAGGCGTGGGTTGTGTAGCTGATAGATATCGATGTAGTCGGTGCCCAGGCGGCGCAGGCTCTCGTCACAGGCGCGGCGCACGAAGGCGGGGGAGAAGTCCTGGGGCAGCTCCTTGTGGCCGGTGCGCTCGTGGCCGTGGCTGTAGAAGTCGTAGCCGAACTTGGTGCCGATGACGATCTTGTCGCGAACGTGTCCCAGGGCATCGGCCAGCATCGTCTCGCCCTTGCCGTTGCCGTAGATATCGGCGGTATCGAAGAAGGTGATGCCCAGGTCGTAGGCGCGGCGGAGGAGGTCTATGCCGTACCGCTCGTCGGTGATCCCCCACCAGGAGGTGCTCACCGTCCACACGCCGAAGCCGACGGCGGAAAGGCGCAGGTTCGTACTGCCGAGGTTGCGATATTCCATGCCCGCCCTTTCGATATCTGGGGTTGCGCTTCACAACACATTATAGCGGCCGCGCGCGTGATACGCAGCGCGGCCGCTACGGGGGGGTGTAGGGAAATGGCTTGGTCACTGATCCTCGAGGTCGGTCTTGATCTGCTCGAACTCCTCGCGGGTAATATCGCCGCGGGCGTACCGTCTCTTGGCGATGTCCAGGGCCGTCGGCGAGGAGTCAGCGCGGGGCGGAGGCTGCGCCTGGCCGGCATCCTTCCGGGTGGCGGTCTGGACCCCCCAGACGATGAGGGCGATGACGCCGCCCCAGAACAAGACCATCATCAGCCCACCCCACAGCATCCACCAGCCCATGCCGTCACCGCCGTACCACATCTGTCATCACCTCCTGGTCGGCCGCTGGGCGGAGCCGCGGATCAGCTTCACGATTCCGAACCCCCGGGACTCCACGTCATCCAGGGCTATGCCCGCCGTTGTTACGTTGGACACCGTCTCCCGATTGATATTGGCACCCGAAAGGCGCACGGCTATGGGATTGGCCAGGTCCATTAGGCGTCCGATGACGGGGTTGGCGGCGCGCACGTGTTCCAGCAAGTGTACGCGGCCATCGTCTCGGACGACGCGGCCCACCTCCCGAAGGCCAGCAACGGGATCAGGGACGGAGCAGAAGACGCAGGTGGCGGCGGCAGCGTCGAAAGTGTTGTCGCGGAAGGGGAGGTGCTGTGCGTCAGCCAGGATCAGATCCACGTCCCGTCCCACTCGCCGGGCGCGGCTGGCGGCACGATGCAGCATACGGGGGCTGATGTCCGCTGCCACCGTGCGTACGCCCTGCGGATGGTGGGGCAAGTTTTTGCCCGTGCCCACGCCGATCTCCAGGACGAGGGGTCCGTCCACCTCCGACCAGAGCCGCCGGCGGAGCCCTCTTAAGGCCAGCAGCTCCATCGGGGCCTCCGTCAGGTCGTAGACGGCGGCCTGCCGGTCGTATCGGCGCTGAGTTGTGAGGCTTTCTCTGGTCTCGGTGGGCGCTGGGCCGCTCATTTCGATCTCCTTGACTCGCCTGGGAATATACCCTATACTACCAGGGAGTATAGCATAAGGAGGTCACACATGTCCACTCCAAGGATGTCAGATTCTTACGCCGACGACAAGGCCTCCCTCATCTCCCGGCTCAACAAGATGGAAGGGCAGGTGCGGGGCATCCGTCGCATGGTAGAGGAGGGCCGCTACTGCGTTGACGTCCTCCAGCAGATCGCCTCCTTCCGGGCGGCGGCCGACGCCGTCGCTCACATGCTCCTGGAGGACCACATCCGCGGCTGCGTGTCCGATGGCATCCGTAGCGGTGACGGCGATGGTCACATCGATGAGGTGATGGCTGTCATCCGGCGCTACGTCCGGTCATAAGGAGGTCAAGCTATGGTACCTGTTGCTCGTAAGAATCTCCTAGCTGACAAGGTCCGCCTGCCGATTTCGATCGGCGGTGTCACCTTTGCCGTCCTCCTGATCCTGGTCGTCGGGAGCCTGTACCGAGGCTTCGAGCGGGAGGCCGGCTCCTTTGTGGAATCGGCGCCCGGCGATCTCTGGATCATGGAGGAGGATACTACCGACATCTTTCACTCCTTCTCGGTACTCCCCGAGGAGAAGGTCGAGGCGGTCGCGCAGGTGGAGGGCGTAGGCGAGGTCATCCGTCTGTACGCCAAGCGCGGCACGGCGGAGTACGACGGAGGCCGTGCCGACACGTACGTCATGGCCTTCGACGTTCCCGCAGGCTCGGAGGTTCTCCCAGGGGTCAACTCCCCCGGGCCGGGCGACATCGTCCTGGACGAGGTGTACTCCCGCAAGACCGGGCTCGGCGTCGGGGACACGATCGACGTCCGTGGGCGGGCCTTCACCGTCTCCGGTGTCACCGATATCTCCAACGTCGGCCTGTCCCAATTCTCCCTCATCTCTGGCGACGACGCCCAGATCATCGCCGTTCCGGGCAACACCAGCTACGCGCTGGCCTTTGTGGAACCGGGGGCTGACGCCGCCGCCGTTGCCCTGGCGATCGAGCAGCAGGTGCCGGGAATCGCCGCGGAGACCAAGGCCGCCTTCGCCGAGTCCAACCGGAACGAGGTGATAACGTTCTTCCTTCCCATCATCACGGTGCTGCTCGTCATCGCCTTCCTGGTAGGGACCGCGGTCATCGGCCTCACCATCTACACCGCGACGATCGAGCGCACGCGGGAGTACGGCGTCCTCAAGGCCATCGGCGCCTCGGCCGGTTACCTGTACCGGGTCGTGATTGCCCAGAGCCTGATCGTGGGGGTAGCCGGATTCGTACTGGGAGTCCCCCTGACCCTCGCCGTCAACCGGCTGGCCCGGGAGTTGGTGCCCGAGTTCGTGAACGTCCTGCGCTGGGATGATATCGCTCGCGTCTTCGTCGCCGTCCTGGCCATGGCGGTCCTGGCTGCCTTCATCCCCGTGCGACGGGTAGCCAGCATCGACCCCGCCCTCGTGTTCCGCGCCTAGTCGACGTGAGGAGCTAACCATGAAAGCCCACACTAATGGACCCGGCCCTGACGATGTCTCATTGGAGGCTCAAGGTCTTACCAAGGTCTTCGGCTCCGGCCCCGCCGCCGTCCGCGCCGTGGACGGCGTGGATCTCACCGTCCGCCGGGGCGAGATCCTCCTCATCATGGGCCCCTCCGGATCCGGCAAGACCACCCTCCTCACCATCATCGGCGGCCTCCTGCGGCCCACCTCCGGCAGCGTCCGGATCAACGGGTATGACATCACGTCGATGAAGGAGTCCCAGCTGCCGGCGGTCCGGAGGCGGCTGGTAGGCTTCGTATTTCAGTCCTTCAACCTGCTGGAGTCTCTGAACGCACTGGAGAACGTGGAAGTGGCCCTGAATTTGGGCGGTAAGGGCGGTCGTCAGGCCCGGCATGAGGCGGAGCGGGCGCTCACTGACCTTGGTATGGGTGAGCGCCTGCGCTTCAACGCCCGCAAGCTTTCCGGGGGCGAGAAGCAGCGTGTCTCCATCGCCCGCGCCTTGGCCAACGAGCCCCAGCTCATCCTGGCCGACGAGCCCACTGCCAACCTCGATTCCAAGCACGGCCACGAGGTCGTCGTCCTCCTGCGGGACGTCGCCAAGAATCAGGGCCGCACCGTCATCATCGTCTCCCACGACCACCGCATCCGTGAGGTGGCGGACCGGGTCCTCTGGCTGGAGGACGGCCGTATCAAAGACATCGGCAAGCTGGTCCACGACCCGGTGTGTGGCATGGCTGTGGAGGAGGCTGATGCCGTCGCTCAGAGCCACAAAGGTAGCACCTACTACTTCTGCGCCGACGGCTGCCGCCGTGAGTTTCTGGACGATCCCTCGGCATTCGTGGGGGAAGAAGCCGCGG
>MGNZ01000144.1:0-99 GCA_001795235.1 Chloroflexi bacterium RBG_16_64_32
CGGTACTCGCCTTCCTCCAGCGCGCCCGCCACGCAGCCGGCCCACGCCTCGAGGCTCCGGCGCAGGTCCTGCGGCACGTCACCCCGCGCGACAATGTCG
>MGNZ01000144.1:355-2486 GCA_001795235.1 Chloroflexi bacterium RBG_16_64_32
CGCGCCGACAGCAACACGTCGATGCCGCCGCCCGATCCCAGGTCCAGCACCACATCGCCCTCGTGGAGGTCCGCCATCGCCACAGGATTTCCGCACCCGAGCGAGGCTACGACCGCATCCTGCGGCAGCCCCTGTAGCTCGTCAGTCGTGTAAAGCTTGGAGCTGATGACGTTCTCGGTAGGACCTGAGTCGCAGCAGGATGTCTCGCCCGAGGTTGTCACTTTCCTTGCGCTCTCGGCGTAGCGCTCCCGGACCGTCTCCTTGATCTCTCGTTCGGTGGTCATGGGCATTCCTCCTTTATCGATAGCCCTCGATTTAGGCCAGACCGGCCAGTGTCTTTACCGCGTTCATCAAGGAGCGCGGATTGACTCTACAGTAACCCCACAGTCCCCGCTTCTCGCACTCCACGATGCCGGCCTCGCGCAGCACCTTCAAGTGATAGGAGATCGTCGACTGGGACAGCCCGAACATCGGCACGATTTCGCACTCGCACACGGCCTCCTGGGAGCGCGCGATGGTCTGCACGATGCGCAGCCTGGTCTTGTCGGACAACGCCTTGAACAGTGTCGCCGCGTCCGCGAGGCGACCGTCCCCTTCTGCCGCCGCCGCCATGCGGGACCCCTCCTCCGGGTCGCAGCAATCCGCCTCGTTGACGGTCTTCGGCTCAGTAGTCATGGCCCAATCATAGGCATCATATCGACGCTTGTCAATATAGTGCGCGAGCGATTTTCGAGGAATTCCGCTGGCGCACCTGCTATCCACGCCCCCTTAACCTCGCTCAGACCCTTCCCGCCGCCTCCTCAGCCAGCACCACCTCCACCCGCGCCCTAAGCTCATCCAGCCCCCAGCCCTTCTCCGCCGAGATGACCACTGCCTCCGGCTCCCACGGCTCCAGTATCGCCCGCACCGTCTCCCCCTCCAGCGCCTCCCCCAACGAGGCGCCGTCCTCATCCACGAGCATATCGACCTTGTTCAGCACCGTCAGCAGTGGCTTCTCGGCCAGATCCAGACCCGCCAGCGTCGCCTCCACCGTCTCCGCCTGCTGGAGCGCGTCTCGGTGCGTTATGTCCACCACGTGCAGCATGAGCGCCGCCTCGGTCAGCTCCTCCAGCGTCGCCCGGAACGCCGCCACAAGCTGCGTCGGCAGCTTCTGGATGAACCCCACTGTGTCCGTCAACAGCACCTGGTTCCCCGATGGCAACCGCACCCGCCGCGTCACCGGGTCCAGGGTGGCGAACAGCTTGTCTTCCACCAGCACGTCCGCCCCGGTGAGGGCCACCATTAGAGTGCTCTTGCCCGCGTTGGTGTAGCCCACCAGCGATACTACCGGCACCCCCTGTCGCGCCCGCTGGCGGCGGTGCAGCGCCCGCTCCCGCCGCACCTGCTCGATTTGCCGCTTGAGTGCCGATATGCGATTACGGATCAGCCGCCGGTCCGTCTCCAACTGGGTCTCTCCCGGACCCCGCGTGCCGATCCGGCCCTCCAGCCTCTCGAGGTGCGACCACTGGCCCCGCAGCCGCGGAAGTATGTACTCGTGCTGGGCCAGCTCCACCTGGAGACGGCCCTCCTTCGTACGCGCGTGTTGAGCGAAGATGTCCAGGATAAGCGCCGTCCGGTCCAGCACCTTGACCTCAAGCTCCCTTTCCAGCGTCCGCTGCTGGGACGGTGAGAGCTCGTCGTCGAAGATAACGGTGGTGTAGCCCAGGGATGCCCTCTGGGAGACGATCTCCCTCAGCTTGCCGCGGCCGATGTAGGTGCCGGGATGGGGCCGCGCCAGCCGCTGCGCCGCCCACCCCACCACCTGCGCCCCGGCCGTGTCCGCAAGCAGCGCCAGCTCCTCCAGCGAGCTCTGCGTATTCCAGCGTCCGTCGCCTCTCTGGACGTCAGCCGCCACCAGGAAAGCCCGCTCCGGGGGCTCCGCCATCTCGTGCAGCCTGCGTGCTATCGCCTCTTCACCTCCAGCCGTGATCCGGTCTCCGCCCCTCAGTATAGCGCGACGAGCGAGCGCCGGCGGTGCAGAGTCGGCTATCCGCCAGCTTCCGGCCGGATAGCGATCACCTTCACCTCCGCCGCCACCTCCCGCGCCTGCTCCTCCGTCGCCGCCCTCAACCCGACCAGCCGCATCAACACC
>MGNZ01000144.1:2515-4940 GCA_001795235.1 Chloroflexi bacterium RBG_16_64_32
GTCCTCACCATCCTCGTCGGCGCTTTACATGCCCGCCGCCGGTGGCGCGACAGGCTGATTGGGCGGCCAGAGGGGCCCTAGAGCCGCAGCCCCTCCAGCGGGGGAATAATGCCCGACCGCAGCCTGAAGGCTGCGGCATGGAGACGGTCTTGATGCCCCACCTTTATGGCCATGAACAAAATAATCCGACACAAGGCAGAGCTGGAGCCTCGCTGCTACAGGGCAGACCGCTCCCGCTCCGCTCGTCCTTCGAGAGCCTCAGGACGAGCGGGAAGAACCGCCGTTGGGATTCAGCGCAACGGCCCCGATCCGCTCATGGTGAGGCTCTCGAACCATGAGCGGCGGCGCCACGGCCGGCAACCCAGCACCGCGCATTCATTGTCGTACTATTTCCTCAATGACCATAGAGGTGGGGTCTTGTCCATAAGAGCTCAGCACTAGCGGCTTCCACCCTCATTCAGCCGCATCTGCGCCGATCTGCGGCTCAGAGCCGCGCCTTCTCCAGCCGCCGCACGCCCTCCTCCAACCGCTCGTCGGGCGTGGTAAGCGAAAGCCTCACGTACCCCTCGCCGCTGGGCCCGTAGCCGATGCCGGGCGTCACCACCACCCCCGCTTCGTCCAGCAGCCGTGTCGCGAACTCCACGCTCGTCGTCCCCTCGGGCACGCGCGCCCACACGTACAGGCTGGCCTTGGGCGGGCTCACCCGCAGCCCCAGCCCCCGCAGCGCCGCCACCAGCCGGTCCCGCCGCCGCTGGTACACCCGGTTGTGCTCCTCGATGCACCCCTGCTCCCCCTCCAGCGCCGCTATCGCCATCCGCTGGATCGCCTGCGGTATCCCCGAGTCCAGGTTGGACTTGACCCGCATCAGGGCGTCGATAATCTCCGCGTTGCCCACCGCCATCCCTATCCGCCACCCCGTCATGTTGTACGACTTGGACAGCGAGTGGAACTCGATCCCCACCTCGCGGGCGCCCTTCGCCTCCAGGAAGCTCGGCGGCCGGTAGCCGTCGAACGCCACCTCCGAGTACGGCCCGTCGTGCAGCACCGCCAGCCCGTGCTCCCGCGCGAACGCTGCCGCCCGTTCGAAGAACTCGACTTCGGCCACGGCGCCCGTGGGGTTGTTCGGATAGTTCAGCCACAGCGTCCTGGCCCTGCCCAGGACCTCCGCCGGCACCGACTCCAGGTCCGGCAGGAAGCCGTTCTCTTCCCTCAGCGGCAGGTAGTATGCCTCGCCTCCGGCCAGCAGCGTCCCCATGGCGTACACCGGGTACCCCGGGTCCGGCACCAGCGCCACGTCCCCCGGGTCGATGAAGCACAGGGCGATATGCCCGATCCCTTCCTTGGACCCGATAAGCGGTAGCACCTCCCGCTCCGGGTCCAGCGACACCCCGAACCGGCGCTCGTACCAGCGCGCGATCGCCTGACGCAGCTCCGGCAGCCCCTCCGACTCCGGGTAGCGGTGATTTGCCGGGTCGCCAGCCGCGTTTCGCAGCGACTCGATGAGGTGCTCCGGCGTCGGCAGGTCCGGGTCGCCGATTGCGAAGGAGATGACGTCCACGCCCTGCGACCGCTTCTCGGCGATCTTGCGGCTGATCTCCGCGAACAGGTACGGGGGCAGCTCCTCGATGCGGCGGGCGAACCTCATTTCCTCTCCTTGCTCCATCTCACATCGTACACCCGCACCTGGTCATTCACGCCCATCCGGGCGGAGCATCAGGGATCCAGACGATACCCAAGAGGGAGTCGCCTCGGTCGCGGTCGACGTGCCGGAAGACCTCCCAATCCAGCGGCTCGACCTCGAAATCGATGATCGGCTGACCGATCGGCGTTCCAGCCCCTATGCAGACGAACGTCTCCGGATCGAAGCCCTCCACGCCGTACGCGCCCGCGATCACCTTTCCGACCTCCTGTTGCCACGCTGTCGGTCGGATGCCCCGCCTGGGCACACCGCTCCTATTATTGGCCACAATGCTCCTGAAAGCAGCGGGATGACCATAACGCACACAGAACAGCGTCCGTTCGCTCCCTCTCGGAGTACTTGCCATGACGTTACGCTGCGCTAACTCGATCATCAGCCTCCGCCTCCGGAACTCGGGGGTGACGCAGGTGAGGCCCGCGAGCATCACGGCCTGCTCCCCTAGGCGCGGCAGATCCATAATGCGAACGTCGCCCACGCTAAAGCCAGCGGGCTTTTCGTCACGTATCGCCAAGGACACATAGCGTAGTTGCCCCAGCAGCTTTTCGAGATGCGGATGATTGGCGTGCCGGAAACATGCGTCGAACATCTCGAACAGAAGCTGCCTGTCTGCAATGGTGAGACTGTCGGTGGGCACCGTCCTGAACACGAACCCGGCGAAATCGCGCCCGCTGTCCAATTCTGCCTCCTGCGCCCGGCGCCAGCCGAAGGTCAGTATCGGCTGGTTCG
>MGNZ01000145.1:0-3977 GCA_001795235.1 Chloroflexi bacterium RBG_16_64_32
TCCAGGTCATCAGCATGGCCAGCGCCGTGACCTCGCCCAGGTTGACGTCCTCGTGGTAGCGCAGGCCCCCCTTGGTGGGACCCAGCACGGTCGAGTGATGGACGCGGTAGCCGATGAACACCCGGGTGTGGCCGGCGTCCATCCGGATGGGGACGGAGACGACCAGCGCTCGGCGCGGGTACCGGAGGCGCTCGTGGATGTCGGGGTCGAGGTTGAGCCGGGCCGCGACCCTGTCCAGCTGGGCGAGCGCCGTGCGGTGAAGCTCGGAATCGAACTCTCGATTGTCGTTCATGCAGTCCCGTCCTTGTTCCAGGATACCCCGGATGGGCGGCCCAGGCGAAAGCGTCGGCGGCGGCGGAGCCGGAAGACGGCGAGCGAGCGGCCCATGAGGGGGAAGGCATCCCCGGCCCGGAAGGTCCGGTGCCGCGGGCCCAGCTCCCAGGCGCGCGTGTCGAGCGTGAGCTCCCACCGCATGCGTGCCCGGTGGGCGGGGAGCACGAAGGCAATCTCCTCGTGATGGGCGTTGAGGAGCACGAGGAAGGAGTCGCCGGCGACGGGCTCGCCCATGTCGTCCACCTCCTCGATGGCCTCGCCTGCGAGCCGGAGGCCCAGGCAGCGGGAGAGCCCGTTGCTCCACTCCTCCTCGGTCATCTCCTTGCCGTCGGGCCGGAACCAGGACAGGTCCTTCACCTCCGAGCCGTGGATGCGCCGGCCCTGGAAGAACATCCGGCGGTGGAACACCGGATGGGTGAGCCTGAGCCGGATCAGCCGGCGCGTGAACTCGAGCTGGCGGAGGGCCTGGCCACGGAGCGGCCAGGGGAACCACGAGATCTCGGTGTCCTGGCAATAGGCGTTGTTGTTGCCGCCCTGGCTCCTGCCGATCTCATCCCCGCCGGACAGCATCGGGATGCCCTGGGAGAGGAAGAGCGTCGCCAGGACGTTCCGCACCTGGCGCTGGCGCAGGGCCAGGACCTCGGCGTCGTCGGTCGGGCCCTCGACGCCGCAGTTCCAGGAAAGATTGTCGTCGGTGCCGTCGCGGTTGTCCTCGCCGTTGGCCTCGTTGTGCTTGCTGTTGTAGGCGACCAGATCGGCCAGCGTGAAGCCGTCGTGCGCCGTGACGAAGTTGACGCTGGCAGAGGGGCGCCGGCCGCCCCGCTCGTAGAGGTCGCTCGAGCCGGTGAGCCGGTAGCCGAGCTCGGCCACCTGGCCCCAGTCGCCCTTCCAGTAGCGCCGGATCGTGTCGCGGTACTTGCCGTTCCACTCGGCCCACCCGGCGGGGAAGTTCCCCACCTGATAGCCGCCCTCGCCGAGGTCCCACGGCTCGGCGATGAGCTTCACCTGCGAGATCACGGGGTCCTGGTGGATGACGTCGAAGAACGCGGACAGGCGATCCACGTCGTGCAGCTCCCGCGCCAGCGCCGAGGCGAGGTCGAAGCGGAAGCCGTCCACGTGCATCTCGATCACCCAGTAGCGGAGGCTGTCCATGATGAGCTGGAGCGTCCGCGGGTGGGTCATGTCCAGCGTGTTGCCGCAGCCGGTGTAGTCCACGTACTCGCCGCGGTCGTCGGGGCGGAGCCGGTAATAGGCGGCGTTGTCGATGCCGCGGAAGCAGAGCGTCGGTCCCAGCCGGTTGCCCTCGGCCGTGTGGTTGTAGACCACATCCAGGATGACCTCGATCCCCGCCAGGTGGAGCCTCTTCACCATGCTCTTGAACTCGGCCACCTGCTCGCCGCGACCCTGCCCGCCGCTCGCGAAGCGGGCGTCGGGGGCGAAGTAGCCGATGGAGTTGTACCCCCAGTAGTTGGTGAGCCCGCGGCTGACGAGCGCGCGCTCGGGCACCGAGTGGTGCACCGGCAGGAGCTCCACCGCCGTGACGCCGAGGTGGGAGAGATAGTCCACCACCGCCGGCGAGGCGAGCCCAGCGTATGTTCCGCGCAGCGCCGGGGGCACCTCGGGGTGACGCGCGGTGAGTCCCTTGACGTGCACCTCGTAGATGACGGTCCTGTGCCACGGTGTCCGCGGCCGGCGGTCGCCGTCCCAGGAGAAGGCCGGATCCACCACGACGCTCTTCGGCACGCAGGGCGCGCTGTCCCTGTCGCCGGCGGCGAGATCGCCCCCCGCATCGCCCGCGCGGTAGCCGAGGAGCGCATCGTCCCACACGAGCGGGCCCGCCAGCGCCCGCGCGTAGGGATCGATCAGGAGCTTGGCGGAGTTGAATCGGTGCCCGGCCCTGGGCGCGTACGGGCCGTGGACGCGGTAGCCGTAGAGGAGCCCGGGCCGCGCCTCGGGGAGGTACACGTGCCAGACCTGATCGGTGCGCTCCGGGACGGCGATCCGCCGTGTCTCGCGATCCGGCGACGCAGGATCGAAGAGGCAGAGCTCCACCGATGTGGCGTGCTCGCTGAAGAGGGCGAAGTTCACGCCGGCGCCGTCCCACGTGGCGCCGAGCGGGTAGGGGGCGCCCGGCCGCGTCCGGAGATCTGCGGGCGGGACGGAGCTCACGGGCCCGCGTAGCGGAGCAGGAGCCCTCCGAGCGGCGGGAGCGTGAGGAGCACCGAGTGGGGCTGGCCGTGCCAGGGGACGGGCTCGCTCCGCAACCCGCCCCCGTTGCCCACGTCGCTGCCGCCGTAGAGCGCGCTGTCCGTGTTGACGACTTCCGCCCACCAGCCGGCGCGCGGGACCCCCACGCGGTAGCCCCGGCGCGGGACGGGCGTGAAGTTGCACACGCAGAGCACGAGGCTCCGCGGATCGCGCGCGAAGCGGACGAAGGAGACAACGCTCTGCTCCGAGTCGCTGCAGTCCATCCAGCGGAAGCCCTCGGGCTCGGCATCCAGCTCGTGCAGCGCCGGCTCCGCGCGGTAGAGGCGGTTGAGGTCCGCGACGAGCCGCTTCACTCCCTGGTGGTGCGGCCCGGCCTCCAGCAGGTGCCAGTCGAGGCTCCGCTCGTGGTCCCACTCGTCGGACTGGGCGAGCTCGCCGCCCATGAACAGGAGCTTCTTGCCGGGGTAGCCCCACATGAAGGCGTAGAGCAGGCGCAGGTTGGCGAAGCGCTGCCACTCGTCGCCCGGCATCTTCCGGAGGAGCGACCCCTTGCCGTACACCACCTCGTCGTGGGAGAGCGGCAGGAGAAGTTCTCGGTCCAGGCATAGAGCATCCCGAAGGTGAGCTGGTTGTGGTGGTACTTGCGGTGGATGGGCTCGTGGCGCATGTACTCCAGCACGTCGTGCATCCAGCCCATGTTCCACTTGAGCCCGAAGCCGAATCCCCCGAGGTACACCGGGCGCGACACTCCCGGCCAGGACGTGGACTCCTCCGCCACCATCACCACGTCCGGGTGGAGGCCGTACACCACCTCGTTGAGCCGCTTGACGAAGGCGATGGCGTCCAGGTTTTCCCGCCCGCCGAACGGGTTGGGCAGCCACTCGCCGGGCTGGCGCGAGTAGTCCAGGTAAATCATGGAGGCGACCGCGTCCACGCGCAGGCCGTCCACGTGGTAGCGGTCCAGCCAGTACAGCGCGTTGCCGATGAGGAAGTTGGCGACCTCCAGCCGGCCGAAGTTGAAGACGCGCGTGCCCCAGTCCGGGTGCTCGCGCAGCCGCGGGTCGGCGTGCTCGTAGAGGTGGCTGCCGTCGAAGTAGGTGAGCCCGTGGGCGTCCTGGGGGAAGTGGGCCGGCACCCAGTCGAGGATCACGCCGATGCCGCGCTGGTGGAGACGATCCACGAAGGCCATGAAGTCCTTCGGCTCGCCGAAGCGGCGCGTGGGGGCGTAGTAGCCGATGGTCTGGTAGCCCCACGAGCCGTAGAAGGGATGCTCCATCACGGGCAGGAGCTCCACGTGGGTGAAGCCCATCTCGGTCGCGTGGTCGGCGAGCTGATCGGCCAGCTCGCGGTAGCTGAGGAAGCGCCCGCCCTCCTCCGGCGCGCGCCGCCAGGAGCCGAGATGCACCTCGTACATCGACATGGGCCGTGAGAGCGCC
>MGNZ01000145.1:4050-5990 GCA_001795235.1 Chloroflexi bacterium RBG_16_64_32
CCGTGCGCGGCTCGTCCGGCTCGAAGCAGACGGCATACGGGTCGGCCTTGAGCGCCAGCGGCGCGCCCGAGCGCGCCAGGATCTCGAACTTGTAGCGCGCGCCCTCCGCCACTGCCGGGACGAACAGCTCCCAGATGCCGTTGGCCGGGTGGAGCCGCATGGGGTGGCGCCGGCCGTCCCACCCGTTCCAGTCGCCCACCACGCTCACGCGCCGCGCGTTCGGCGCCCAGACGGCGAAGATGACGCCGTCCACGCCGTCGAACCGCGCCGGGTGCGCGCCGAGCTTGTCGTAGACGCGGTAATGCGTGCCCTCGCCGAGGAGATGCAGGTCGTAGTCGGAGAGCGTGGGCGGGAAGCGGTACGGGTCCTCGATGTCGCGCGTGCTCCCGCCGGCGTCGGTGACGCGCAGCCGGTAGCGGAGCGGCGCCAGGCCGGGAGCGCCGTCGGGGAGGCGCCCCTCCCAGAGCCCGGCCGGGTGGAGCGGCTTCAGCGGATGGGCGGTGGCGCCCGTGTCGGCTGTCACCACCGCGGCCCGCCGCGCCTCGGGGAGGAAGGCGCGAACCGTGACGGCGCCGGCTGGGCCCAGGTGAGGGCCGAGTACCGAGAACGGGTCGCCATGCTCACCGGTAACCAGGGCGTGGACGATGTCGGGCGAGAGACTCACTCGCGTATTCTACCGCCTTCGGCCCGCCTCGAGCCCCCTGTGTGTCAGGAGACACCGTCACCTCCAGCGCGCGCCGGTCCGGGTTCGCTGACGGCACGTGTCCGCTTGAATGTTATCGTTGACCGATATACAATCAACACATGATCAAGACCTTCCGCTGCGCCGAGACCGAAAGCCTGTTCAACGGTGCGCGGGTGCGACGGTTCGTGAACATCGAATCGGTGGCACGCCGTAAGCTGGAGATGGTCGCGGCTGCCAAGAAGCTGGAAGACCTGCGGCGCCCGCCGGGCAACCGGCTGGAAGATCTGAAAGGCGACCGAGCCGGGCAGCACAGCATCCGCGTGAACGATCAGTTCCGCGTGTGCTTTCGCTGGAATGACGGCGCGGAGAATGTTGAGATCGTAGACTATCACTGAAGGAGAACAGCCATGCCCAAGAAACTGTTGCCACCTATCCACCCGGGTGAAATCCTGCGCGAAGAGTTCATGAAGCCGCTGGGTCTGTCCGCCAACGCGCTCGCGCAACGCCTTGGCGTGACGACAGCGCGTGTCAACGAGATCGCCAACGAGCGGCGCGGTATCACGGCAGACACCGCACTGCGGCTGGGGCGCTGCTTTTCCACCACACCGGAATTCTGGATGAATCTCCAGCAGCGGTATGAGTTGGAAGCCGCCCGCCGGGAGGTTGGCGTGGCGGTGGAACGTGAGGTTGTGGTACTTCCCGTGGCGGGGTAGGACGTTCATGCCAGCCATGCCTAACAAACCCACTGCACCTGACCGCCGCCTTGTTGCGGTTTGAGACAAGCACGAGAGGCTTCGTCTTGGCGGCGGCAGGTAAGCAGGGACGTTGGGCAGACCATAGGATGGGCCCGGTGAGCGCATGCCGAAACGACCCCTGAAGCTCAAGATCCGAATCCCTGAGTACAGGAATCGTTGGAACGCGTGGCGCAAGGCAATTCACCAAACCGTCACTGAGGTCCAACGCAACACGTCCGTCAGGTAGAGGTACCCTCAAGGGGTGTGTAAACGAAGTGAAGGCGGTGTAGCCTTCGGGTGAGACCGAAACCCGAACCGCGGGCGCTGACCACGCCCGCCGAAGGAGACACCGCCCAGGAAGGAGCAGAGCATCATCGAGGGCGGGGAGTCAAGGCCGGGGTGGGAGGCGCTGGAGGCCTACGCCCGGGAAGGGATCCGCCGGTTGTTGCAGCAGCTGCTGGCGGAGGAGGTGGCCTGGAAGACGCTGGGGGTGGACGCAAGGACTCTGAGGGTGCGGCGGG
>MGNZ01000146.1:0-2663 GCA_001795235.1 Chloroflexi bacterium RBG_16_64_32
CGATCCCGGTGTGCAACGTCATCGAGGTGCGCGACGGTAAGATCATCGCCGAGCGGGAGTATATGGACATGCTGCACATGATGCAGCAGCTTGGCGTGGCGCCCGTCCCGGCGACTGCGTAAACCGGTCCTACGACGGCCCATCGCCCAGGGCGCGGGCGACGATCTCGATGTCCTTGTCGCCGCGACCGGAGAGGCACACCAGGACGATGGCATCCTGGGCAAGTCCCCGTGCCAGCTCGGCCGCGTGGTAGACAGCGTGGGCGGGCTCCAGAGCGGGTATGATCCCCTCCGTCTCGCAGAGCAGGGTGAAGCCCTGCAGGGCCTGCTCGTCGCTGACGGTCACGTACTGGGCGCGGCCGGAATCCTTGTAGAAGGCGTGCTCCGGCCCCACGCCGGGATAGTCCAGCCCGGCGGAGATAGAGTGCGTCTCCCGCACCTGTCCGGCGTCGTCCTGGAGCAGGTAGGACATCGCCCCGTGCAGCACGCCGGGCCGCCCGGCCGCCAGCGAGGCCGCATGACGGCCGCTCGCCAGCCCTTCGCCGGCGGCCTCCACGCCGACGAAGCGCACAGACTCGTCCGCGTAGAAGGGGTGGAACAGACCGATGGCGTTGGAGCCGCCGCCCACGCAGGCCACCGCGTGGTCCGGCAGGCGTCCCTCCGCCTCCAGCATCTGCTGCCGCGCCTCGGCGCCGATGACCGACTGAAAATCACGGACGATCATCGGGTAGGGGTGCGGCCCAACCACCGAGCCCAGCAGGTAGTGGGTCGACTCCACGTTGGTCACCCAATCGCGGATCGCTTCGTTGATCGCGTCCTTTAGGGTGCGGGAGCCCGAATCGACAGGCCGCACCTCGGCCCCGAGGAGCTTCATGCGGAAGACGTTGAGGGCCTGGCGGCGAATGTCCTCTTCGCCCATGTACACGACGCACTCCAGGCCCATCATGGCGCAGACGGTGGCCGCGGCGACGCCGTGCTGGCCGGCGCCCGTCTCGGCGACGACTCGGGGCTTGCCCATACGCTTGGCCAGCAGCCCCTGGCCCAGGGCGTTGTTGATCTTGTGAGCGCCGGTGTGAGCCAGGTCCTCCCGCTTCAGGTAGATGCGGGCGCCGAGACCGGCAGGCCCGCCGATGCGCTCCGTCAGGCGCGAGGCGAAGTACAAGGGCGTCGGACGCCCGGCGTAGTCGCGCAGAAGAGCATCGAGCGTGGGCTGGAACTCTCCGCCCGCGCGGGCCTCGCGGTAGGCTTCCTCCAGCTCCGCGAGGGCGGACATGAGCACCTCGGGGACGTACTGGCCGCCGAAGGGGCCGAAGCGGCCACGGGCGTCAGGGAGAGCGGCGGTCATGCCGTCTCACCCAGCCAATGTACATGAGGGAACCTGGCCCGTACCAGATTGATGAGCCGACGGTCTGCGGTCCAGAGTTCGCAGTCTTCGATGTCGGCAAGGGCAATATAGAACGCGTCGTAAAGACGAGGTGCGTTCACGGCCTTGCCGATCTCCCAAGCACGTGAGAGGAGACTTTCCGGCTGGATGGTGCGGATTGGCATTTCCAAGAAGGTCGCGAAGGCTTCATCCCCCTCATCCGGAAGGATTCGCCCGCGATAGACCGCCTGTCGGAGGGCCGAAGGGACCTCAGACGCAAGCATGGCAGGGGCGACGAGTTCCACACCCTCAACGACCCAGCGCTCCTTGAGCGCGAACGCCTTGTCGCTGAACTCCTCAGGGAGAAACCAGGCGACTACAAGGCTTGCATCAACACAGACCTGGGCCACGCTGGTTACTCCCAGGGGCCACGAACAGCATCCAGCAGTTCCAGTGTGTCGATGTTGCCCACCCTCGCACGTATCCGTTCCAGATTGGCTTTGGCACGTGCGAATGGTTCCTTGGGCTGAGCTACGCCCAATTTCGCACGCAAGTCCGCGATCGCCTTGACCGACCCGAAATATATCTTTCCGTCCACCTCTTGCTTGCCGATGAGACCACCGCGATGGAGGGCCCAGAGGGTGAAGCTGAATGCGGAGATTTTCATCGACAGGTACTTGGCCGAGCGCTCATCCCGATATGAGAAAACTTCGTCAGGGTGTTCCTGGAGGTACTGGTAGACCTTAGCCTTGAGAGGAGAAAGCCCTCCTCGACGACGCCGGCTCGCTAGTTCTGTTATTCTCATGTCTTTTGCCTCCCACCCATACTCTAGGACGGAGCGGCCTGTCTGTCAAGCGTCTTAAGACAACTTAAGGCAGGCGCTTCGCGGCCTTGATGAAGGCGCGGATCTTCGCCACGTCCTTCACGCCCTCGGTCTCCACGCCGGAGGAGACGTCCACCGCCCAGGGGCGCACGGTGCCCACCGCCTGCGCCACGTTGTCCGGCCTGAGACCGCCCGCCAGCACCACCGGTCGCTTCTCCGCCACCTGTGCCGCCACCTCCCAGTCCAGGGTGACGCCGGCGCCCCCGTAAGCGCCCTCCACGTAGGGGTCCAGCAGTAGGAGCGCGCCTCTATGCACCAGCGCCAGAACCTCGGCGGGGGCCTGGCCTTCGCGCACCTTGAGGCACTTGAGCACCGGCCGGCTCACGAGCCCACACATCTCCCAGGGCTCGGAGCCCGAGAGCTGGACGAGGTCCAGCCCGCACTCCTCGGCGATGGAGTTGATCGTGTCGGCGTCCTG
>MGNZ01000146.1:2741-4454 GCA_001795235.1 Chloroflexi bacterium RBG_16_64_32
CGGCCCGACCCGTTCGCCCAGTGCCTCGGCGATGCGGCGGCCCTGGCCCATCGTCACCTGGCGGCGGCTGGGCGCGAACACAACGCCGATGAAGTCGGCGCCGAAGGAGGCGGCGGCCCGCGCATGGCGGGGCTCTGAGACGCCGCATATCTTGACCAGGGTCACGGGACGAGCTCCCGGATCTTGGCCGCACGATGGTTTTCTGTACCGCAGCTTGAAAGCTGCGGCATCGGCCGCTTGTCGATGCCCCAGGCTTCAGCCTGGGGTGTGGCCTGCCCACACGCGTTCATCCCATCCGCTCCCGTATCTTGGCGGCGCGCACTTCAGCACCGCGGCTTGAAAGCCGCGGCATCGGACGCTCCTCGATGCCCCAGCATTCATGCTGGGGTTCAGACAAGCTCATCCCATCAGCTCCCGTATCTTGATCCCCGGGTCCGGGGCCGTCACCACCGCCTCGCCGATGAGGACGGCGTGCACGCCCAGCGACTCCAGCCGCTGGACGTCGGCGCGGGTGGAGATGCCGGACTCGGCGACGACGGTGACCTCCGGCGGTACCAGCGGACGCAGTCGCTCCGTGATAGCCAGGTCGACCTCGAAGGTGCGCAGGTCGCGGTTGTTGATGCCGATGAGCGAGGCGCCGGCTATCAGGGCCCGCTCCAACTCCGCCTCGTCATGCACCTCCACCAGGGCATCCATCTCCAGCGCGCCGGTCAGGCCGATAAGCTCTGCCAGGAGAGCCGAGTCGAGTATCGCGGCGATGAGAAGGACGGCGTCGGCGCCGTGGACGCGGGCCTCGTAGAGCTGGTACGGGTCGAAGAGGAAGTCCTTGCGCAGGAGGGGCGGTCCGTCGGGCAGGGCGGCCCGGATGGAAGAAAGGTGGTCCAGCGAGCCCCGGAAGTGCTTCTCCTCCGTCAGGACGGAGACGGCGACCGCCCCGCCCTCGGCGTAGGAGCGGGCCAGGGCGAGGGGGTCGAACTCCGCCCGCAGCAGGCCGCGGGAGGGCGATGCCTTCTTGACCTCGGCGATGAGGCGGACGGTATCGCCGCGCAGCGCCCCGGCGAACCGGCGCGGGGCCGCCGCATGTGGCAGGCGGGACTCAAGCTCGGCGAAAGGGACCAGCCGCTGGGCGGCTGCCAGCTCCTCCCGCTTGTCGGCCACGATGCGGTCGAGCACAGTGCCGGTGCGCTGGGTCACAGGGCAGAACCCTTCGACAGGCTCAGGGCAGGCCCTCGAAGCGAGAACCTGGAACCCAGGCAAGCCATGATAAACCCCCGAAGCGCAGCTTTCAGGCTGCGCCGCGCCCAGGCTGAAGCACTGCGCCCAGGCTGAAGCCTGGGCTTCGGAAGGACGGGATCGGAATCGATATACGCGCGCCGGGTCACGCGAAGCTCCCCGTGAGCCGGACGAATGCGCTCAGCTTGTCGCGGGCGGCGCCGAAGTCCACGGCGCGGGCAGCCATGGCGACGCCTGCCTTCAGATCGGCGGCCAGGTCGGCGGCGACGAGGGCGGCGGCGGCGTTGAGCAAGGTTATGTCGCGCAGCGGGCCGGGCTCGCCGTCCAAGACATCTCGCAGGGCCCCAGCGTTCTCCTCCGGGCTGCCGCCGCGCACGGCGTCGTTCGGCGCTTCCGCAAGGCCCACGTCCTCCGGCGAGACGGTGTACTCGCTCACCACACCCGCGCGGAGCTCGTGCACGGTGGACGGCCCCGAGAGAG
>MGNZ01000146.1:4582-4824 GCA_001795235.1 Chloroflexi bacterium RBG_16_64_32
CCGGGTTGGTGAGGGGGCCCAGGACGTTGAACACGGTGCGCACGCCTATCTCCCGCCGCGGCCCGGCCACGTGCTTCATCGCCGGGTGGAACGACTGAGCGAACATGAATCCGATGCCCACCTCGCGGATGCAGCGGGCCACCTGCTCCGGGTCCAGGTCGATCTTCGCCCCCAGCGCCTCCAGGACGTCGGCGGAGCCGCAGGCGGAGGTCATGGCGCGGTTGCCGTGCTTGGCGACGCGA
>MGNZ01000146.1:4901-11831 GCA_001795235.1 Chloroflexi bacterium RBG_16_64_32
TCCACCAGCCCCGACAGGCCGGCGACCGGCACGGCCAGGGCGTGCTCGCGCATGACGCGGGCCATGCCCGTGACCTCGTCCACCGTCTCGCCCTTGAGGCGCAGGGCGACGAGGAAGGCGCCGATCTGGGCGGGCGTGGCCTCGCCGGACATGATGTCGCGCATGACGCCGGCGGCCTCGTCCTCGGACAGGGAGCGGCCGTGGGCGACGATGGCGTCGATCGCTTCGCGGATGGTCATCGGTGCTCCATGCCTCCGAATCCTGCGTGCGGCCGTCTTCCCCTCCCAAGATTCTTCGCGGAGATGCGCATTGCCTCGAACGAGCGCGGTGGCCGCTCAGAATGACAGCGGGCATCGCGGATGGTCATGGCGGCCTACCGGAAGAGCTCCTCGATATCAGAATAGGTGCGCTCCGTCCTGCGCTCCACCTTGCCGATGACCACAAGCTGCTCGGCATCGAACACGGCGTAGATGACGCGGTAGCTGCCGACGCGCAGGCGCCAGACCGGCGGACGGGCGCGGATCTTTGCCGCCCCCGGCGGACGGGGATCAAGGGCGAACTGGTCGATGGCCGCCTCGATTCGTTCCAGATCACGGGGAGCTGTCCTCGCCCGTCGCACCAACGAGCGCTGGGCGGTGCGCTTTATCTCAAGCCCGTACGCCACGCTTGAGGGAGGCCTTGAACTCTTCCCAGCTCATGGCGGATGAGGGATCGCGGGCGTACTCCTCCAACTCCTTCTCCATTTCGACGGCATCCAGCTCGTCGACGTAGGCCTTTTCCAGGGCCTTCCGAACGAGCTCGGAGATGGTGGTGCGCCGCCGGAAGGCGATCTGACGGAGGCCTTCGTGCAGCTCCGGAGGGAGGTAGACCAGGGTCTTCTTCATAGCGTCACCATGATAACACAATATCGCAATATCATCGACCTCGTGCCGGCCCCACAGCGGCCTCGACCTCGGACAGGGAGCGCCCGCGGGAGACGATGGCGTCGATCGCTTCGCGGATCATCTCACGTCTCCAGGAAGTTGCGCAGGACGTCGTGGCCCACCTTCGTGAGGATGGACTCCGGGTGGAACTGCACCCCCTCGATGGGGTAGCGGCGGTGGCGCACGGCCATGATGACGCCGCTGTCGGACTCGGCGGTGACTTCCAGCTCGTCCTCCGGGAAGCCCTCACGCTGGATGGCCAGCGAGTGGTAGCGGATCGCCTCGAACGGATTGGGCAGGCCGCGGAGCACGCCCTTGCCCTCGTGGTGTATCATCGACGTCTTGCCGTGGAGGATCTCGCCGGCGCCGGCGACCGTGCCGCCGAAGGCGACGCCGATGGACTGGTGGCCCAGGCAGACACCCAGTATCGGCACCTGCCTACCGGCAGGCAGGGCTTTCCCCGCGAAATGCCGCACCAGCGGCACGCTGATGCCGGCCTCCTTGGGCGTGCACGGCCCGGGGGAGATGACGATCCCGCCTAAGGCGGGCATCGCCTCTATCTCGTCCAGGGTGGCCTGGTCGTTGCGCACCACCTGCACCTCGGCGCCCAGCTCGCACAGGTACTGGTATAGGTTGTAGGTGAAGCTGTCGTAGTTATCGATGAGGAGGATCATGTCAACCTTCCGGCTTCGGGCTGCCGGGCTGAAGCCCGGCCTTCGGGGGGACCTGAGGCGAGCTCACCCGGCCCGCCCCCGAGGCTTCGTCGCAGAGCTCCGGCCGCCTGTCCCCTGTCCATTGTCAACTGTCCACTCCTAGTACCCCAGGCTGCCGCTGGGGACCGCCTCCTCGCTCAGCTCCGCCTGATCGATCGCGCGCAGCGCCCCTCGCGCCTTGTTCTGCGACTCCATGTGCTCCAACTCCGGTACGCTATCGTAAACGATGCCGCCCGCGGCTTGGGCGTTGGCAACCCCGTCCTTCATGACGATGGTGCGGATCGTGATGGCGGTGTCCAGGTTCCCCGAAAAGTCGAAGTAGCCGACGGCGCCCGCGTAGGGGCCCCGTCGGTCGCTCTCCATTTCGGCTATGATCTCCATGGCGCGGATCTTGGGCGCACCGGTCACGGTGCCGGCCGGAAAGCAGGCCCGCAGCGCGTCGTAGGACGTGAGCTCCGGCTTGAGCCGGCCCACCACGTGCGACACCAGGTGCATGACGTGGGAGTACTTCTCCACCGCCAGCAACTCGGTGACCCGCACGGTGTCCGGTTGCGCTATCCGGCCCACATCGTTGCGGGCCAGGTCCACCAGCATTATGTGCTCCGCCCGCTCCTTCTCGTCGTTGGTCAGCTCCTCCTCCATCCGGCGCTCGTCCTCTGCGTCGCGGCCCCTACGCCGCGTGCCGGCGATAGGATGGCTTTCGACCAGGCCATCCTCAACCCGCACCAGCATCTCCGGCGAGGCGCCGATTATGCAGGCGTCGCCCATGGCCAAGTAGTACATATACGGCGACGGGTTGACGGTTCTAAGCGCCCGGTATATGGAGAAAGGGTGCGCATGAGTGGGGCGCTGGAAGCGCTGGGAGACCTGAACCTGGTAGATGTCCCCGGCCACGATGTAGTCACGACAGCGCTCCACCTCCCTCAGGAAATCCGCCTTTTCTGTGTTGGAGATGACGGCCTGCTGGCGGGCGGGAGCGCGCTCGATAGGATAAGGGACGGCGGGGAGGGGTCTCGCCAGGCGCTCCACCAGCTCATCGATGCGCCAGCACGCCTGCCGGTAGGAGGCGTCCAGATCGCCGTCCAGCCGGCAGTGCGATACGACCTTGATCGTGTGCTTCAGGTGGTCGAACACCAAGATCGTGTCGGTGAACATGAACAACGCCTCGGGGAAGCCCTGAGGATCGGCGGTGGGCACGGGGACTCGCGGCTCGAAGTGGCGCGCTGCCTCGTAGGCCAGGAAGCCCACGGCGCCGCCGGTGAAGCGGGGCAGGCTTGTCCTGAGTCCGCCGGAGGCGGACGAAGGGCCGTTCTCGATCTGGGCCAGCTTGAACCGCGACAGCTCCCGCTCGATCTCCAGGAGCGGGTCTGAGCCTTCGCCGGGGTCGGCGTAAGGCCCGCAGCGCAGGACACGGTAGGGCTCGGTGCCGATGAAGCTGTAGCGGGCCAGCCGCTCGCCCCCCTCCACCGACTCCAGGAGGAACGAGTGGTCTCCCCGAGCCACCTTGAGGAACGCCGATACGGGCGTCTCCAGGTCGGCGGCCACGTCGCGGTAGACGGGCGCGAGGTTGGCGTCGGGCTGGTCGGCCTTGAGGGCGCGGACGGTCTCGAGATCAGGGTAGTAGATCACCTGGTCACCTGCACCGTCGTCGCGTCCCGGAAGTACGTTAGGCCCATCGCCTCCCGGGCCTCGGCCAGCGTGCGGCGGCACTCCTCCCGCGCCCGCGCCGACCCCTCGCGGATGATCTCGTCCACGAGCCCGGGTCTGGCAGCGAAAGAGGCACGCCGCTCCCGGATGGGGTCCAGGAAGCGGTTGAGGGCCTGCGCCAGGAGCCGCTTCACCTCTACGTCGCCCACTTTCCCCTTACGATAGCGCTTCTTGAGGTCCTCCACCTCCTCCCGATCGTCGTTGAAAGCGTCATGATACATGAACACCGGGTTGCCCCTTAAGTGGCCGGGGTCCGTGGCGTGAATGCGAGTAGGGTCAGTGTACATGGACATGACCTTGCGCTCGATCGTCTGGGCGTCATCGGTGAGGAAGATAGCATTGCCCAGCGACTTGCCCATCTTGGCCTTGCCGTCCAGCCCGGGCAGTGTGGCCACCTGACCGACGAGACCCTCCGGTACGGGAAATACGGGGCCGAAGAAATCGTTGAAGCGGCGGGCGGTCTCGCGGGTGAGCTCAATATGGGAGAGCTGGTCCTTGCCGACGGGGACGAGATCGCCCTTGACCATGAGGATATCGGCGGCCTGGAGGATGGGATAGGCGAGGAGGGCCATGGAGGCGCTCTCCAGCTTGAGGTCGCGCACCTGCTCCTTGAGGGTAGGGATCCGCTGCGCCCGTGGCACGCTGACCAGCGACATGAAGATCCAGGTGAGCTCCAGCACCTCCGGGACGAGCGACTGGAGGTAGATGGTGGTCTTGGCGTGATCGATGCCGGCGCTGAGGTAGTCCAGGACGAGGCCGTGGATGTTGTGCCCTATCTCTTCGAGGTCCGTGGTGCGCGTGGTGAGGAGGTGAAGGTCCGCCAGAAGGAGGAACGTCTCGTACTCGTCTTGCAGCCGCACTCGGTTGGCGAGCGTGCCGACGTAGTTACCAAGGTGGAAAGCCTCGCTGGTCGGCCGGTCGCCGGTGAGGATGCGCTTGCGGGCGGGCTTTGTCGCCGGGTCAGGAACTGGCATCTCGGGCCACCTCACTCGTATCGAACCTGGGAACCAGGCAACTAGAGAACCAGAAGAGAGCCGCGTTCATTCAATGGCCCCAGGGCCGTCCTCTGAGTCGAAGCCGTAGGTGAAATTCTCTTCTCGGATGCTGGCTGTCTTCATCTGCTGCGTACCAGCTTCAAGCGCGCGAATTCGCCGGGTGAGAGCCCCCAAGATGGTGCGACATTGACGATGTAGATCGGCCTCTGTAGCGTCGTCTATGTAACCGATGCGCCGAAGCAGGTCGAGCCAACTATCGGTTTCACTGGCGGACCCTTTGGCGATGGAAAGGTGCTGCCGATAGGCCGCATACGAATAGCGCCCGTGGCCCTCAGCGATGTTAGCACCGATAGAGGCGGCAGAGCCCACTATCTGACGGGCGAGTCCAGACGCCGCCGCGGTGGACGGGAATCCTTCAGTGAGCTTAATCACACGAACAGCCAGCTCTTGCGCCCGCTGCCACAAATCTAGGTTGCGGTAGCTATAGCTGGTTCCCTGGTTCTCCTTGGTTCTCTGGTTCCCCATCTATCACACCTTCGGAATCCCGGCCATCGCCTCCTTGATCTTCTCCTCCGGGTAGGCGTAGTCCTCCAGCTTGCCGGACAGGTACTGGTCGTAGGCGGCGAGGTCGAAGTGGCCGTGGCCGCTGAGGTTAAACAGGATGTTGCTCCGCTGGCCGGACTCGCGGGCGGCCAGCGCCTCGTCGATGGCGGCGCGGACGGCGTGGGCAGCCTCGGGAGCGGGGAGGATGCCCTCTGTTCGGGCGAACTGCACTGCCGCCTCGAAGGCCCCGTTCTGGTGATAGGCGCGCGCCTCCATGTGGCCGTCGGCGCACAGCTTGGAGATGATCGGTGACATGCCGTGGGAGCGGAGCCCCCCGGCGTGGATTCCCGGCGGCACGAACGTGTGGCCCAACGTGTGCATCTGCATCAGCGGCGTCGTCTCCGCCGTATCGCCGAAGTCGTAGGCGTACTCCCCGCGGGTGATGGACGGGCATGCCTCCGGCTCCGCGGCGACGAAGCGGGTGCCCTTGCCGCCCACAAGCCTGTCGCGCATGAACGGCAGGCAGAGGCCGGCGTAGTTGGAGCCGCCGCCAACGCAGCCGATCACCACGTCAGGGTAGTCGCCCGCCATCTCCATCTGCTTCATCGCCTCCTGGCCTATGACGGTCTGGTGGAGGAGAACGTGGTTGAGAACGGACCCCAGCGAGTACTTGGTGTCGTCCTTGGTGGCGGCGTCCTCCGACGCCTCCGAGATGGCGATCCCCAGCGAGCCGGGCGACTCGGGGTCCTGCTCCAGGATCGCCTTCCCGGCGTGGGTGTCGCTGGTCGGCGAGGCGACGACCTCGGCGCCCCAGGTCTCCATCATGACGCGGCGGTACGGCTTCTGGTGATAAGAGACCTTGACCATGTAGACCTTCAGCTCCAGGCCGAAGAAGTTGCAGGCCATGGCCAGAGCGCTGCCCCACTGGCCGGCACCCGTCTCCGTGGTCAGCCGTCTGACACCCGCCTCCTTGTTGTAGTAGGCCTGAGCGACCGCGGTGTTGGGCTTGTGCGACCCGGCGGGGGAGACGCCTTCGTACTTGTAGTAGATGCGGGCGGGGGTGTCCAGCGCCTTCTCCAGGCGGTGCGCCCGGTACAGGGGCGTGGGCCGCCACAGCTTGTAGATCTCCCGCACCTCGTCCGGAATGTCGATGAAGCGCTCGCTGCTGACCTCCTGCTCGATCAGGGCCATGGGGAACAGCGGGGCCAGCGCCTCCGGCCCGATGGGCTGGTGGGTGGCGGGGTGGATGGGCGGCGGCAGGGGCGTCGGCAGGTCCGCCGCCACGTTGTACCACTGCGTCGGTATGTCGCTCTCTTCTAGCTGGTATTTGTATTGGGCCATGCTGTCCTCCTTTGGCAGGGTCGCTGCCCTGCACTACGCACCGATGCCTCCAAAATCAGAAAACCCCTCGCCTTAGGGGCGAGGGGTCTCGCGGTGCCACCCTAGTTGTCCGCCATAGGCGGACATCTCGTTACAGACACTGCCATGTGGATTGACGCGACCCCAGCCTTCAGGCTGAGGCATCGAGACGGCAGATACCCTGGGCCTGTAACGGCGCCCTCTCCGGTCGCGCCTACTGGGGCGGGCCGACACGGGGGTCGGCCCCTACTGTTCGGGCGACGGCTCCCGGGTCCATTCGGTCGCTGCGCCGGCGGCGGGCTTTCACCTTGCCCCGCCTCTCTGGGCCCCGCTCTGCGACGTACTAGTCCCGTTCGCAGCCGATAGCTGTTCGGTTGTGGCAGAAGTGTAGCAACACTACACAAGCGCGTCAAGCGTGGGTTACAATCGATCCACCATGAAAGGGGGGCGCGACTACGACATCTTCCCTCGGACATGGAAGGTCCGACTGCTGCTGGCACTGGCCTTTCTGGTCGGGCTGGCGATCATGGCGAGCTACTTGGTGTTCTTCGCGCTGACTCTCGACATCTCTGGTGACCTAGACTTTTTCGGCGACGTAGAGGTGACGGTCGAGAACCGGACGGACCGCCTCCTGACGATATACGTGGCGGGGCAGAGCGAGGCGGTGGTCACGCCCGGGGACACAACGGC
>MGNZ01000147.1:0-908 GCA_001795235.1 Chloroflexi bacterium RBG_16_64_32
CACGTTTGTCGTCCTCTCCGAACTCGGGGAGCAGACGACCAGCTTCGCCTTCGGCCGGGCCTGGTGGGAGGGGATCCGCGAGGTGGTTGAGGGAGGCCAATTCGCCAAGGTGTACTCCAACGGCGCGTACGACGTCTTTAGGCGCCAGCCACCCTAGTTGAGGTATGCTCCCGCTCATGCTGTCGCGCATCACTAGAACGCTTCGCTTGCTGGTGCCGCTGCCGGCCTGGTGGATTGTCTCCCGGCAGATGGACGGCGGCGCGCGCCGCCTTCTCGACGTGGGATGCGGTCAGGGCGGCCCTATCCACTACATCCGCTCCCGCCGAAGGCTGTTCGCCGTGGGAGCGGACATCTTCTCGCCCTACCTGCGGCAGCACCTCGATCGCGGTACGTACGATGGGCTCGTCCGCTGCGATGTGAGGCTACTCCCGTTCGCCGCCGGCGCGTTCGATGTCGTCTTCTGCGGCGAGATGCTCGAGCACCTTGAGGAGGCGGACGGACTTGCGTTCCTCGCCTCGCTGGAGCGGCTGGCCGGTCGCCAGGTGATACTGACCACCCCGGTGGGACGCTGCGATCAGCATCCCTACGACGGGAACGAGTATCAGGCCCACAGGAGCGCCTGGACGCCCGCAGCGTTGCGCGGGCTTGGCTACCGCGTCCGCGGCTCCGGGGTGCGCGGCATGGGCGGGCTGATAGCCAGAGAGAACTCGCCCTTGCCGGACTGGCTGCGCCTGCTCGCCAACGCTATGTGGCTGGCCGCCACCCCGCTGTCCTACTTCCTCCCGGAGATCGGTGGCAGCATGGTCTGCCTGAAGGAGGTTGATCTGACGCCCGCGGTTACGCCGGTCTCTCAGGTGGAGGACGGGGTCGCCGCTGGCGTGGGTGTCCCGGACGAACGATGAGGCTGG
>MGNZ01000147.1:1059-1344 GCA_001795235.1 Chloroflexi bacterium RBG_16_64_32
GGAACCGCGGGCGCAGCGCCGTGAAAGCGACCGTCGAGCGTGAGCGTCACAGTGGCGCGCTCTCCTACCTACTGGACCTGGCCCTCACGCTGCGCTTCCTGGTGCGGCTGAGGCGCCGGTATGACCTGTACGTCTCTGGCACTCCCCACCTCGCGCTGCTGGGGCTCCTGTTGCGGTGCCTGGGCATCGTCAAGGGCACGATCTTCTGGACGCACGACTATCACCCGCGGCGGTTCAGGAACCCCGTCCTGAACCGGCTTTACCTGGGCCTCGACCGCCTGCTGG
>MGNZ01000147.1:1381-1707 GCA_001795235.1 Chloroflexi bacterium RBG_16_64_32
GCACAGACGTCAGCGAGGCGTGTGGCTGGGCGCCGATCGGGTGCTCACGGTGGGCGACCCGTTGGAGGCTCGCGAGATATCCTGTCTCCCCGCTGAAGAGGTCCCCGCCGGCACGGTCCTCTTCTCGGGCTTGGTCGACGATGGCTACGGCTTCGACCTGCTGCTGGAGGCCATGCCGCTGGTCGTCTCGCGCCGGCCGGACGCGAGAGTGACCGTGACGACGTATCAGCCGTTCCCGGAGACGCTGCGGCGGGGCATTCGGGAGCGCGGGCTGGAAGACCGTTTCGATCTGCTGGGGTTCATCGCGAACGACGACGAGTATTCGC
>MGNZ01000147.1:1762-2274 GCA_001795235.1 Chloroflexi bacterium RBG_16_64_32
CCACAAGCGATACAGCGACTCGCGGGCGAAGACCTACATGGCCCGCGGCGTCCCGGTGATTACGACGTCGCTGCCACCGATCGCCGCCGAGATCGAAAGCGCCGGCGCGGGAATCGTCGTCGACTACAGCAAGGTGGCGCTGGCCAGCGCCATCACTGACCTGCTCTGCGATGACGACCTGTACCGCCGCTGCCGCGCCAGCGCCCTGGCCCTGGCACAGGGGTATACGGCGGAGCGCGTTTTCGAGGCTGCCTTCCGGCGTATGGCGATCGAACTCGAGGATCGGACCTAAGGCGCCGCCTGGGTCACGCGCCGCAGCGTGTACAGGTCTGAGGCCATTATTTCCGGGATGCGCAGCGCCATCTCCGGCCACTCGTCCCAGACGGCGCTGATCAGGCGGCCGGAAAGGCCGTTGCTCTTGTCGGACGCCAGGAAGACGGCCAGCTCTGCCGCCTTTTCCGGAGGCGTGCCGCCCTCCTCTCTCTGCCGTCGCGCGGCATCCAGGAACTGAT
>MGNZ01000147.1:2291-2633 GCA_001795235.1 Chloroflexi bacterium RBG_16_64_32
GCTTCCAGGACTTGGTCCAACAGTCGCGTATTGACGGCCCCGGGTGCGACGGCGTTCACGTCGATGCCGGAGCCCTTGAGCTCTTCGGCCAGGGTTTCGGTGAGCCGGACGACCGCGGCTTTGGAGGCGGCGTAGGCGGAGAACCGGGGGAATGATGAGGAGGCACCCCCGCCGGCCAGGTTGATGATCTTCCCTCTCCCCTGCCGCAGCATCTGCGGCAGGACGAAGCGGGTCGCGAGGAACGTCCCCAGGAGGTTCGTGCGCAGGGTGTCCCACCAGGCGCCCGGCCCGACCTCCGCGCTGGGGCCGATGGGCCCGTACACGCCGGCGCAGTTCACGAGT
>MGNZ01000147.1:2783-2994 GCA_001795235.1 Chloroflexi bacterium RBG_16_64_32
GCCAGCACGCAGGCGGAGCCCTCGCTGAGGAACGCGCGGGCTATCGCCTTGCCGATGCCGCGGCTGCCGCCGGTGATGACGCTCACCCGGCCCTCCAGAACTCCAAGCATCGCTTATCTCCCGGTGCCCAGGTAGCGGAATCCGTAGCCCTGCATCTCATCCCGGTCCAGCATGTTTAGGGCGCGAAGCTGATGCAGGTGGCAAAGAAGGC
>MGNZ01000147.1:3131-4934 GCA_001795235.1 Chloroflexi bacterium RBG_16_64_32
GGCCATGGGGTCGAAGGCGCGCACGGTGCTCCCCTCGCCGGCGAGCATGGCGATGAGCTCTATGCTGTGGGACCGGCGCAGCGTGCTCGTTCCGGGCTTGTACGTCAGCCCGAAGACGCCCACGGTCAGCCCGTCCAGGGGGCCGCAGGCGTGGCGCAACTTCTCCAGGACCCGCCTGTTCTGGGCCTCGTTCACCGCCACGGCGGCGTCCAGGAGGCGCGTCTCGCATCCGCTGCGCTCGCCGAGGGCGCGGAGGGCGTTCAGGTCACGCGCCAGCGTGCCGCCAGCGAAGCCGAGGCCAGGTTGGAGCGGGGCCGCCGCCCCCACCCGCTCGTCAAGGCGCAACGCCTTGGCGAGGACGGTGGCGTCCGCGCCCGCGTCTTCGCACAGTGACGCCAGCTCGTTCGCGAAGCTGATGCAGGTGGCAAAGAAGGCGTTCAGGGCGTGCTTCACCATCTCCGCCGTCCGCAGGTCCATGCGCAGCTTGGGCGCGCTGATAGGTTCGAACAGCCACTCCGCGGCGTCCAGCGCGTCCGCGTCGGCGCTCCCGAGGACGACCATACGCGGGTGGAGGAAGCGGTCAATCGCCTCGCCCAGCTTCAGGTTCTCCGGGCTGTACACGAGACCGAACCGCCTCCGGGGGCAGGCGCGGCTGATAGCGGTGCGTATCTCTTCGCAGGCGCCAACGGGGATCTGGCTCATGACGATCACGGTCGCGCCGTCCTCCATGGGCTCGGCAAGCTGCGTGGCGGCGGTGAAGATCCCACTGAGGTCCGCTCTGTCTTCGTCATCCACCGGCGTGTCGAAGGTGAGCAGCACGAACCGGGCTCCCGCGAGGGCTTTCGGCAGGTCGTTGGTGAAGGAGAGGCGGCCGCTGGCCAGCCCCGCCTGGATGAGCTCACGCAGCGCGGGCTCGTGCAGGGGCGGCACACCTCGAGCGAGGCTGCGTACGCGGTCTTGGTCCGGATCGTATCCCGTGACGCGGTAGCCCTTCTCCGCCAGGCAGGCGGAGACGACGGAACCGAGGTGCCACAATCCCAGCGTGCATACGCCGGTCTCCCCCGCGGTCATGGCGTCGTCCCCCCGTCGGAGGCGCTTCCCACCGCCGCGGGCTGCTCTTTCCCGAGGAGGCGGCGGGCCGCTATGCGGACCGCGTCGTCCGATGTGTGGCGGGCGCGCCAACCCAGCGTCTCTATCTTGCCGGTGTCCAGCATCAGCACCGGCACGTCGCCGGGGAAGCCGCGCCGTCCCCCTGTGTGGTGGACTTCGACATCGGGAAGGCCCATCTCTTCGATGACGATCTCCGCCACCCGGTCCACCCCCGTCGTCGTGTCACAGCCTAGGTTGAACACGTCGCACCAGTCGTCGCTGCGGCGGCAGGCGGAGACCATCCCATCGATGCAGTCCTCCACCAGGAAGAAGGGCTTGCGCTGCCGGCCGTCGCCCCACACCTCCAGGCGGTGGGGGTCTCGCCGCAGCTTCTGGATGAAGTCGAAGATGACACCGTGGCCCATCCGCGCCCCGATGACGTTGGCGAAGCGGAACATCCAGGCCTGAAGGCCGAACAGGTGACAGTAGGAGCTCACGAGCGCCTCGCAGGACAGCTTGGCGGCCCCGTACAGCGAGATCGGCCGCAGGGGACCCGCCGTCTCCGGCGTGGGCGACTCCGGCGCCTCTCCGTAAACCGCCGATGTGGAGGAGAAGATTATCTTCTGGATGCCGTTCCTCCGAATCGCCTCGAGGGTGTTGTGGGTAGCGAGGACGCAGTTGCGCAGGTCCAGGTTCACGTCCTCGCAGCCGCTG
>MGNZ01000147.1:5034-6682 GCA_001795235.1 Chloroflexi bacterium RBG_16_64_32
GGAACGCCGGGTTGCCGAGGTGGCGCTCGATCCAGGTGAGGCGGCCCGAGGCCAGGTTGTCGTAGACTGTGACGTGCTTGCCCGCCGCAAGGAGGCGCTCCACCAGGTGGCTGCCGATGAAGCCGGCGCCGCCGGTTACGAAGTGCCGCTGTGGTTCGATCTGCAGGTCTTTGGTCATCTAATCCCCTCCGCTTTCCGGAGCGACTCGCCCGCCGCCGTGCTGACCACGTTCGTGAGCGCCGGCGACCGAGCGGCCGATCCGTATATCTCTTCGATGGTCCGTACGGTCTCACAACCGTCTTTTATGGTCGTCGGTGGCTGAGTGCCGCTCCGAACGCTGTTCACGAACTGCTGGAGTTCCTCAATGTAGGAGCCGTAGTAGAAGGTGTAGCTCAGAGGATGGATGCGCCTGCCCGTGGTGCGGCGAAGCGTGTTCTTCGCCCCCTCGATGGCGGCGTGGAGCTTCAGGCTGGCCGGCGTGTACTGGTCCGTCGAGGCGAAGCCGGCCGTGCCGTGCAGGATGACGCGAAAGTCAAAGCTGGGGAAGATCAGCTTAGAGAACCATCCCACGTGGACCGTCCCCTTAGCCCCCGCGCCCGATTCCAGCAGTATTGAGGCGTTGTCCTCGTGGGCGAACCCGTACCTGCGGTCCAGGTAGGCGTGCAGGACGCGGGCATCGCCGAAGAACCAGAGGAAGAGGTCGATGACGTGATAGCCGAGGTCAAGGAGCCAGGGGCCTCTGTCGCCGGGGTCCATGTACCAGTCGGGTATGGGGCGGGACTCCAGGGCGGGGGCGAGCGGCCCGTCCACTATCTCCAGGGTGGAGAGCACGATGTCGCCGAGGGCTCCGGAATCGAGGTCCCGTTTCAAACGCTTCACCGGGGGGAAGTAGCGGTAGTTGTGTCCCACCATGGCGGCCACCTCCGCCCGGTCCACGGCGTCCGTGATGCGCAGGCACTCATCGCTGCTGCGCGCCAAAGGCTTCTCGACGAAGATGTGCTTCCCGGCGAGTGCCGCGGCCGTGATCGCCTCCTCGTGCATGGCGTTGGGGACTGTGATGATGACCGCGTCCACAGCCGGGGAGGCCAAGAGGTCGTGGTAGTCCGCGTACACGTGGGGCACACCCTGGCGCCGGGCGGCCTCCAAAGCGCGCTTTGAGCTGTCGGCGACGGCGGTAACGGTGGCGCCCCGCAGGAAGCGCGCGGCCTTGAGGCGCATCCTGCCCATCTTGCCGAATCCCAGGAGACCGATCCGCATCATTATGGTGCTCCTTCAGCCGTCAGTCCAGGGCCGGAGGGACGGCGTCTCCCGTCAGTCCGGCGTAGGCCCGCAGCATCTTCAACTGGAGGTTCCAGGTGAGCTTGAACATCAACTGGCTCCGCTTGGGGAACTCCCGCGCCAGGGCCCGCACGTCCTCGCCCGTGATCACCAGGCCGCGGCGGGTGCCCACGCCCTCCCGCTCCGCCAGCGTGATCTGCTTCACCGCGCCCGGGTTGTAGCCCATCACCCGCGCCGCCACCGAATCGACGGCCACGGCGTCCGTTCCGGCGATGATGAGCCCCAGCCGTACGGGCCGGCTGCCCAGCGCGACGATCCCGTCCACCACGTGGACGTGGGGGCGGAGGTGCTTGTTCACCGCCACGATCAC
>MGNZ01000147.1:6730-7553 GCA_001795235.1 Chloroflexi bacterium RBG_16_64_32
GCCGTAGAGGTTCTTCAGGGTGCAGGTGATATGGAGGGCGTTCCCGCCGGCGAACGGACCCACCTTCAGCTTGGGGCAGCTCACGAACAAGTCGGCATTGAGCAGGCTCTGGGGCACGGGAAGGGAGACCGTTCGCCCATTCACGCGCGTCTGCGTCTCCAGCATCTCGCCCTCGCTGAGGTTTACCAGTTCGACGTCCTTCTCCGCGGCCAGGCGGTCGTAGCCCAATAACGGGTACGCGTAGCGCGTGCGCATCGAGGAGGCGTCCGTCTCCACCACGGAGATCCGCGCCTCGGGATTCCAGCGCCCGCGCACGTAGTCGATAACCGCTCCCACGACGCGGGGGTCCGTGGTCTCGCCCGTGGAGTGGTCCCAGTAGAAGCGGAGGTTGGGCTTGATGGCCACTGTCTGCGGGGGCGACTGAGGCGAGTACTCGGCCAGGTCCAGGGCCCGGTGCACGGCCTCGGTGATCGCCCCCTGCCCGAAGCCGGCTCGGGTGGGGCCGGCGGCCCGCGCCAGAGAGACTATTGTTGCCATACGTGTTGCCGCTCCTTTCACTCGTACCGCTTGGCGATGGCCGCGCCCAGCCGGGGCCAGGTACCGGCGAGGTAGCCCAGGCCGACGTGCGTGAGCACAGCGGCGATGAGACGCAGCCTGCGCCAGGCCGGCCTCGGCGATGTTGCTAGCCGGGCCAGCGTGCGCGGCAGCAGTCCGATGAGGATGCGGCGCAGGAGGTCCTGCTCCCGCGACAGCCGCCTCAGGTCGTCGTCGGCGGCGTAGGCCCGCCGCAGGTAAGCCTTGGTGTACCCCTGCCAGAACGACT
>MGNZ01000148.1 GCA_001795235.1 Chloroflexi bacterium RBG_16_64_32
TAGGTGGAACAGGGAACAAGGTTTCACGGAACAAGGAGTCCTGTTCCGTCATCGCTGTCCGCTGTTCCCGCGCTCAGAGGCAGTATACACCTCAGGGGTCGGGGTCGGTGGTCAGGATGAACTCCGCAAACCCAACTCTTCGGCGGCGAAGTTGCTACCGATGTAGTGTTCGGCGGCGATAGCCGCGGTGGCGCCGTCGCCGGCGGAGCTCACCACCTGGCGGGCGGCGTTCTGTCGCGCGTCGCCGGCGGCGTAAAGGCCCGGCAGACCCGTCTCCATCCACTCGTTCACCACTATATGCCCCCCCTCGTCCATGGAGACCAGGCCGCGGAGGAAATCGGTGTTCGGATGCTGACCGATGAAGACGAAGACGGCGGCCACGTCCATGGTGCTGTCCTCACGTGTCTCCAGGTTGTGAAGACGCACTCCGGTCACGGCCTCGTCGCCAACTATCTCAGTGACGACCGTGTTCCAGACGAACTCCAGCTTCGGATTGGCGAAGGCCCGTTCCTGCAGGATGGCGCTGGCCCGGAGCCGGTCACGGCGGTGGATGACGGTCGCCTTGTCGACGTGGCGCGTCGTGAACAGCCCCTCGTCCATGGCGGCGTCGCCTCCGCCCACCACCGCTACGTGCTGGCCTTTGAAGAAAGCGGCGTCGCAGGTGGCGCAATAGGAGACTCCGCGGCCGGTTAGACGCTCCTCGCCGGGCACGCCCAGCTTGTTGTAGTCCGCCCCGGCGGTGACGATGACGGCCTTGGCTACGTACTCGTCGCCCGTGGTGCGCACCAGCCACAGCCTCCCCTTCTGTTCCACCGCCGTCGTCTCAGCGAACTGCGTCTCCAGACCGCAGCTTTCGGCCTGCTTAAGCATCGTCTGGGCGAGGTCGAAGCCGTTGACGGAGGGGACGCCAGGGTAGTTCTCAACCAGCTCCGTCAGTGAGATCTGGCCGCCGATGACCCCCTTCTCCAGGAGGACCGTCCCGCGTCGGGCACGGGCGGCATACAGACCAGCGGCGAGGCCTGCAGGCCCGCCGCCGATGATCACGATATCGTATGTTTGCCGCGCCACGGCATATTCGCCTCTAGGCGAGCGCCTTATCTAAGACCCTCTTGAGGTCGCCCTTGGGCCGGAAGCCGATCACCTGATCGACAGCCTCCCCGCCCTTGAACATAAGCAGCGTGGGTATGCTCCGGATACCGTACTTCGCGGCGGTGTTCACACTCTCGTCGGTGTTGAGCTTGAGGAACTTCACCTTGCCGTCGTACTCGTCTGCCAGCTCCTCCACTAGAGGAGCCACCATTCGGCAGGGGCCACACCAGGGGGCCCAGAAGTCCACAAGCACCGGCCTGTCCGACTTCAAGACCTCGGTGTCAAACGTGGCATCAGTGACGTCCGCGGGTTTGCTCATCCAATCCTCCTTGCGTTCCTGATGTGCTGCGAGCCCATATGTCAGTACGATACTCGGGGCTTGACCGGTTCACTGATCGGATGGTAGCATACCCCGTAGGGGTATGTCAACGGAGGGGATATGCAATATGGCGCAACAGACGAGGATCGATACCGACGCCCTCCTCGCCCGGCTCCGCCGCATCGAGGGCCAGGTCCGCGGCATCCACCGCATGCTATCCGAGGACCGGGTGTGCGAGGACGTGCTCACCCAGCTCATGGCGGCTCGGAGCAGCCTGGACCAGGTGGGTCTTCTGATCATGGACCACCACATCGAGCACTGCCTGCTTGCAGGATCTTCGGCTGAAGAGGGCCTGCGCGACCTCCAGTCAGCCCTACGGTTGTGGCTGCGCTTCGGCGCGCCGGCCTCACCCCAGGACTAGTGTTCACCTGCAAATGCACCTCTTTCCACGCCCATGCTACTGCAGACGTCTAGCCGTGGACGCCAGTGAGAGGGCCAAACGCTACCTGGCAGCCGGCGGAGCCCGGATCATGCGCCTGGTCCGCTCGCAACGAATTCGCCTTGACAGGCGTCTATAATCTTGATAAGATACTGACTGGTCGGTATGTGAACGGAGGGCAATCAATATGCTGACGATACTGATAACCGCAACGACAGCGGCCCTACTACTACTTGCCGCCGCTCTAATCGCGGTCCTGACGGGCTGGTTCCCCCGCCTCGTAGCCGTTACCGTTCGTGCCATCGACCTCTACCCGTCTTTCGGCGCGACGCCACGGCTCGATCCCCGCGAACGGTCCGAACTACTAGCCCGCTTGTGGGTGCCTCTGTAGCCTCCTCATCATGGCCGCAGTCCTGAACGATGCGCCGCGGCGACGGCGGCGCGAGGAGACCCGCACCCGCCTCATGGAGGCTGCCATCAGGGTATTCGCCGGCGCCGGCTTCGAACGCGCCACGGTTGACGAGATTGTACGGCAGGCCGGCTTCTCCAAGGGCGCGTTCTACGTTCACTTTGAAAGCAAGGATGACTTGTTTCGCGCCATGCTGGAGGAGCGCATCTCCCACCAGCTGGAGGCGTTCCGCCAGGGGGTGGACCAAACTCTCCCCCTGACCGACAACGTGCGCACGATTCTGAGCGGTGTGTTCGGGCTCGTGCGAAACGACCCGCAGTGGGCACCTCTCTTCCTGGAGTTCGGCGCTCACGCCGCCCGCAACGACGGGGTTCGCCAGCAGCTGGCCACGATGTACGAGCGCTGGCGGGAGATCCTCACGGACATCTTGATCAGGAGCCGCGAGGCCGGTCGCATGCGCAAAGACCTAGATATCACCTTCATCACCATGGTGCTCATCGCCGCCGTAGAGGGATGCATCCTTCAGTCACACGTAGCGCCGGAAACCGTTCGCCTGGACAAGATGGTCGAGCCGCTGACCCTGACGCTGGCTGAGTGGCTGGCGCCTGAATAGGACAACGCGCCTATCGAGTCCCGGCGGGAGTCTGCTCCCGCAGCGCCTCCAGCATCCCCGATAGCGCGGCCTCGCGGGCCACCCGCAGGGCGCTGAAGATAGCGCGGGCGTCGCTGGGGCCGTGACCGACGAACACCAGTCCGTTCACTCCCAGGAGCGGCCCGGCGCCGTACTCCCGGTAGTCCAGCTTCTTGCGCATCTGGTTGAACGCCGGCATAAGCGCCAGTCCCGCGGCGGCGTACCAGGGTCGGCTTTTGATCGCGGCGCGGAGCTGGTTCATGATGAAGTCCGCCATCCCCTCCATCGTCTTGACGACGACGTTGCCCGTGAAGCCGTCGGTGACGATGACGTCGGCGATGTCCGTGGGGACGTCGCGCCCCTCCACGTTGCCGATGAAGTTGAGGTTGCTATTGGCCAGCAGAGCGTACGCCTCCTGGGCCAGCGAACTCCCTTTCATCTCCTCCTCGCCGATATTCAGCAGCGCCACCTTGGGCCGATCCACCTTCCAGACTCGCTCCATGTACGCGGAGGCCATCTGGGCGAACTGGAGCAGGTAGCCGGGCTTGCAGTCCGCGTTGGCCCCCACGTCCAGCAACACGGTCAGCTTGCCGGACAAGGGCATCAACGCCACCAGCGTCGGCCGCTCGATCCCCTTGATGCGGCCCAGGTACATGATGGCGGCGGCCATTATGGCGCCGGTGTTTCCGGCGGAGACGAACGCTGCCGCCTCCCCCTGCTTGACCATGCGCAGGCCGACGACGATGGAGGAGTCCTTCTTGTGGCGCGCGGCCTGGGCCGGCTGCTCGTCCATCCCGATCACCTCGGAGGCGGGGACGACGGTGATGGTATCCGGCCTGTCGCCGTGTTTGGCCAGCTCTGCCGTGACCGTTTCCGGCACGCCCACCAGGGCCACTCGCAGGCCCAGATCGCGGGCGGCCCGGACGGCCCCGGCCACGATCTCCCCGGGGGCGTGGTCGCCCCCCATGGCGTCCAGTGCGATCAGCGGATCAGTGTCCACAGTCCCACGTTACCGCAGCCTGAAGGCTGGGGCATCCCTCTCGCCTTCGCCGGCAGCCCATCCCTACTTCGATGAGTCAAACTCCTCCCGCATCCGCTGTCGCAGCTCGGCGTCCGCGAAGACGTCCACGGCGGTCATAGCCAGGGCCTTCGCCGAGTCTATGAGGGCTTCGTGCCCCGCCTCGCTGGCGGCCATCTCGCGGAACTCCACCGTATGGATGGGGACGTCAAGCGGCGCCACGGCGATTGTGGGGTGGATGGCGGGGACGAGGGCGCTGACGTTGCCCATATCCGTCGAGCCCATTGAGCGACGCGACTCCGCCTCCATCACTTTCCGCCCAAGGGTCTCGATGTTGGCCCTGTAGACCTCGGCTAGCGCCTGATTTGTGCGCATCGCCTTGTACCGGGACTCTTCACTCCAGCGATGCTCCAGGCGGCAGCCACTGGCCTGAGCGCCCGCCTGAAAGCAGGCCACCACCTTCTCCTTCAGCACCTCGTCCAGGTAGGCGTCGTCTTCCGCGCGGATCAGGAGGCTGGCCGCCGTGTGGTGGGGAATAACGTTGACCGCCTGGCCGCCGTCCGTGATGATGCCGTGAACGCGGGCCGAGTCGCGCAGCTGCTGGCGCAGGAGGCCGATGTTAGCGAAGGATGCGACCATCGCATCCAGTGCGTTCAACCCGGCCTCGGGGCGGGCGGCGGCGTGCGCCGCCCTGCCGTGAAACTCCACGTCCAGCTCGAGACAGGCGAGGGTGTGGCTAACCGCGACGTCGCGGTTGCCGGGGTGGGCCAGCATGGCGCACGTCAGTCCTTCGAAGGCGCCGCGGTCGGCCATGTACACCTTCCCTCCGGCGGCCTCCTCGGCGGGCGTGCCGATTACCAGTACCGTGCCGCCCGTCTCGTCCACAACAGCCCTGGCCGCCAGGCCGGCGGCGGTGGAGGCGGCGCCGATGATGTTGTGACCGCAGCCGTGGCCCACGCCTGGGAGCGCATCGTACTCGGCAAGGAAGGCGACCTTTGGCTCCCCCTCGCCGTAGGAGGCGCGGAACGCCGTCGGAATCCGGCAGATGCCCCGCTCCACGGCGAAGCCCTCCGATTCCAGATACTCGGAGAGCCAGGCGGCGGCCTTCTCCTCCTGGAACGCGACCTCCGGGCTAGCGTGGAGCTTGAGACTCAGCGCGATGAGCTCCTCGCGGCGGCGGTCCACTTCGGATACAACCCGCTTCTTGATCTGATCGCGGTCAGGCATGGACGCACCGTCCTTTCCAGATGAGGCCGCTCCATTCTATAGAGAACGGGAGCGGGAAACAACAAAAGGCGGCGCACCTCGTAGGGTTGTCGCCGCCGGTGTTCGCAGAAGACGGTGCCGCCACCGTAAACGTCCTCCTGGACCTGACCGAGCGCGAAGGGGAGGCATCCGTGGTCCGGCGATTTCTCGTCGAGACGGAGATGGTACGTGCGGGGCCGGAGTGGTACCTTACGGGGGTCTCCGCCACGGAGCAGCG
>MGNZ01000149.1:0-4534 GCA_001795235.1 Chloroflexi bacterium RBG_16_64_32
GGCGTGAACCTGACCATCGCGGAGGGGGAGAAGGTGGCGTTGCTCGGACGCAACGGTGCTGGCAAGTCCACCTTCCTTATGCACCTCAACGGCGTCCTGCGAGGAGCTGGTGCCATCCGGATCATGGGTCGGCCCCTGAGCGAGGACAGCATGCGCTACGTCCGCGCGCAGGTGGGCCTGGTGTTTGAGCACCCCGACGACCAGCTCTTCTCCCCCACCGTCCTCGATGACGTAGCTTACGGCCCGCTGTACATGGGCCTGCCGAAAGAGGAGGTGCTGGACAGGGCTCGCCGGGCGCTCCAGCAAGTGGGGATGGTCGGATTCGAGGAGCGCATGCCCCACCGGCTGAGCCTGGGCCAGAAGAGGCGGGTCGCCATCGCCACCGTGCTGTCCATGCGTCCCCCCATCCTGGCCCTGGACGAGCCCACTTCCGGCCTGGACCCCGCTGCTCGCCGCGACCTGATAAACCTGCTGCGCGAGCTGCCCCAGACGATGATCGTCTCAACCCACGACATCCTGATGGTGCGTGACCTCTTGCCCCGCACGATCGTCATGGACGAAGGGCGGGTCGTCGCTGATGGTGACACTCGGGTCATCCTCTCCGATGCGGACCTCCTGGAGTCTCATGGCCTGGGAGCATCTTAGGTGTCGCCCGCTGGTCCTCGCTCTCCTGTGTCGGTCCGGTGGTTTCCCCCTCGCGCCGGGAGAACCCTAGCGGGTTCACGGGTACAGCGGCTGGCTGGCCCGCGCGGGCCCCACGTTTCGGCCGCGGCCGGCGCCGCGTAGTAAGGACGAGTGCATGGAGCTAGGTGGATTGCATATAGTGACCCTGACCATCGGCCTCGGGGGCTCTATCGGCGTCGTCGCTGCCGCTCTCGCCCTGGGCATCCGGCACGGGATCGACTGGGACCACATCGCCGCCATCACCGACATCACGAGCACGACCGCCGCGGCCAAGGGCGCGGATGAGCGGTGGCTCACCCGCGAGCCCGGGGTGATGCTCACCGATGAGAGTCACCATGCGCTGGCGGCCGGGCACGGCGTGGCGCACCACATGGGCGCCAACGCGCTCGCCGAGGCCGAGAGGGTGCTCCAGGTGGCCGAACCCGTCGCCCTAGGCGCCGGGGACGGCCGGTCCGGTCTTTACCTCTCCACTACGGCCGTTTGGACGGCGCGTCCCCAACCTGAGCGTAGGTCCTGGACCAGCGCTCTATCGGGACTTCTCGCTGAGCAGCGACGCGCGTTGCTTCTGGGGACGCTGTACGCGGTAGGACACGGCACCGTGGTCACGGCCCTTGGACTGCTGGCGATCGTCGCTTCGGGGATCCTGCCCGGCTGGATCGACCCCATCATGGAGCGGGTGGTAGGCATAACGCTGGTCTTCCTGGCGCTCTACCTGTTCTACGCGCTTTACCGCTTCTTCCGGGGCGATGGCGAGTTCCGTATCCGCAGCCGCTGGATGCTCATCTTTGCAGGCGTGCGCAACGGCTTCAGTTGGCTGCGCACCAGGGTATGGGGCGGGCATGAGCATCACCACGCCCACGCGTCGGATCAGTACGGCGTGCGGACGGCCTATGGCGTGGGGTTGATCCACGGCATAGGCGCTGAGACTGGGACACAGGTGCTGGTAATCGCCACTGCTGTGGGCGCCGGTACAAAGGTCATGGGGGTGGCGGCCCTTATGGCGTTCGTATTGGGCCTGCTCATTTCCAACTCGTTCGTTACCTTCGTCACGACTGCGGGGTTCGTCTCGTCGCGCCGTCGGCAGGGCGTATACGTTGCGGCAGGGCTCCTTGCGGCGGTCTTTAGCCTGGTCGTAGGCGTTGTGTTCCTGACCCGGGCCGGCGGTTTTCTGCCCGAACTCGACCCTCTGTTCCGATGGATCGGCGGGCCGGCCGCCTAGCGTTGTTCCCGGGGCGGCTGACCACCAGAGATGAAGACCCCGAAAAGGTCGGGGGTCTGTTCGTTACGGCCCGACGCCAGCCTAGCCCTTGGCGATCTTGATATCGTCTCCTTCCACCCGGACCTGATATGTCGGGACGGGGTCGCTGGGGGGAGCGTCCAAGACCTCGCCCGTCTTGATGTTGAACCGACCCTGGTGCCAGGGGCACTCCACGGTATCGCCCTCCAAGATACCCTCTCCCAACGGGCCGCCACGGTGCGTGCACTCGTTGCCGAAGGCGTAAATCTGGCCGTCGACGCTGGCCAGGGCGACCTCGTTGCCGTCCACTTGGACGATTAGCATCTCGCCTGCGGGCAGGTCGCTCGCGCTGGCAACTCTCACGAAGTCTGGCATGGCGCCTCCTTTCGATTTAGGAAGTTGCGGCTGTGTTTATGTTAGCACGGTCAGCCTGTTGCCGACATGTTGTGCTTCGTGCTAGCATACTGGGGACAGCAAACTCGGGTTTCTGCTTGTCCTGAGCGAAGCCGAAGGGTCTAACCTTTAAGTCGGTCCCGCGAGGCCGAAAAGGAGAGACAGCCGTTGGCAGCTACTTTCGGTCCGCGCAAGACCGTAACATACGGAGCGAATTGGAAGCCCTCCCGTCGCTACGGCGGGAGGGTTGTTTCGTCCGTCGCCGGAACTACGAACAAGGAAACGGGAGCAAGGCTGGGCGGTCGCCTTCCCCCTTCCCATCCGCTCCTTCCGGCGCAGTGGGGAGGAGTGGGGTGAACGGACGCACCCTCCTCAACGCTGAAGACATCCGCCGCGCCGTCCGCCGCATCGCCCACGAGATCGTGGAGCGCAACCGCGGCCTTGAGGACGTGGTACTCGTGGGGATGCGTACCCGTGGTGTGCCCCTGGCGTCGCGGCTGGCTGCGGCGATCCAGGAGTTCGAGGGCCAGCCCGTGCCGGTTGGCGCCCTCGACATCGGCCTTTACCGGGATGATATCCCGGCCATGGACCTCAAACCGGCGATCAGGCCGACCGAGCTGCCCACCGACATCCACGGTAAGCGGGTCGTACTGGTGGACGACGTGCTGTACACCGGCCGCAGCATTCGGGCCGCCTTGGACGCCCTGATCGACTTTGGCCGGCCGGCCAGCATCCAGCTCGCGGTGCTCGTGGACCGCGGCCACCGGGAGTTGCCCATTCGCGCCGACTACGTGGGGAAGAACATCCCCACTGCCCTGGGTGATGACGTGCAGGTATTGCTGGGGGAGGCCGACGGCCGCGACGAGGTGGTAGTCACTCCTGTCCCGAGCGAAGCCGAAGGGCCGGCGGAGGGAGAGCGATGAGCGACGAACGCACAACCGCCGGCGGCGCCACCGCTGCCCTGGACGTACGCTGGGCGTGGACACGCCGCCACGTCCTCGATCTGGACGACTTCAGCCGCACCGAAATCGACGCCGTCATGGAGACCGCGGACGCCATGCGCGAGGTGCTGGGCCGCGAGGTGCCGCGCGTGCCCGCCCTCCGAGGTAAGACCCTCGTGACCCTGTTCTACGAAGCGAGCACCCGCACCCGCGCGTCTTTCGAGTTGGCGGCCAAGGCCCTGGGCGCCGACGTCATCAACATCGCCGCCAGCGGCTCGAGCGTCCAGAAGGGCGAGTCGCTTTACGACACGGTGCGTACCCTGCAAGCGGTGGGCTCGCAGGTGCTGGTGATGCGTCACGGCGCCTCCGGGGCCCCCTACCTTGTCGCCCAACACGTGCAGATGAATGTGGTCAACGCCGGCGATGGCTGGCACGCTCACCCGACCCAAGGACTGCTGGACCTGTACACGATGCGCTCCCACCTGGGCGACCTGCGCGGCAAGCGGGTCGTCATCGTCGGCGATATCGCCCACAGCAGGGTGGCCCGCTCCAACCTGTGGGGGCTGACCACCATGGGCGCGCAGGTGGTGATTTGCGCGCCGCCCACCCTGCTCCCCTACGGCATGCGGCCGAGCGTCGCTCCCGTGGAGGATCCTCTCGCTCTGCCTCGGGTGCAGGTCGAGACCGACCTCGACCGGGCCGTGGAGGGCGCCGACGTGGTGATGGCGCTGCGCCTCCAGCTTGAGCGCATGACGGCCGGCCTCCTCCCTTCGCTGCGAGAGTACGCACGGTTGTACCAGGTCAATGAGGAGCGACTATCGCGCGCCCGCACGGGGGCATTGGTTATGCACCCAGGCCCCGTGAACGAGGGCGTGGAGATATCGCCCGCGGTGGCCCGCAGCCTCCAGTCCGTCATCGAGGAGCAGGTGACAAACGGCGTTGCCGTGCGCATGGCGGTGCTGTACCTGCTGGCGAGGGGGAAGCCGTGAGGCAGAGGTCTGGGAAGGACAGGCTTCAGCCTGTCGGCGGGCGAAGCCATGTAGGGGCGACCCTGCCTATCGGCAGGCAGGCTTTTAGGTCGCCCGTGGGTGGAGCAGGCCCGCCGATTGAAATCGGCGGCTCCGCAGGGCTAAAGCCCTGCAGCTACGAGCCTGCGCCCCCAATGACCCGTAGCTGCAGACCTTCAGGTCTGCCCGAAGATAGCAGCCCGGACTGTCGCCGTGATGCCCCACGCTTCAGACTGGGCGGGAGAGTATCCCCGTGAGCGAATTCCTCGCCG
>MGNZ01000149.1:4544-5826 GCA_001795235.1 Chloroflexi bacterium RBG_16_64_32
CCGCGTCATCGACCCGGCCAACGGCCTGGACGCCGCCGCCGACGTGCTCATCGCCGACGGGCGCGTGGCGGTGGTGGGGCCGGACGCCGGGAAGGACCTGCCTGCCGGCAGGCACGGCGCCTCGCAGGCCATCGACGCAGCGGGCCTCGTGGTCTGCCCCGGGTTCGTCGACATCCACACGCACCTGCGCCAGCCCGGCTTCGAGCACAAGGAGACGATCGCCACGGGTACCCTGGCGGCGGCCCGAGGGGGCTTCACCACCGTCTGCGCTATGCCCAACACGGAGCCCGCCGCCGACACCGCGGCGACGATCGAGTTCGTCCTGCGTACGGCGCAGGCGGAGGGAGCGGTGCGCGTCCTGCCCATCGGCTGCGTGACCAGGGGGCGGCAGGGCAAGGAGCTGGCCGAGCTGGCGGAGCTGGCCGCCGCCGGCGCCGTCGCCTTCAGCGACGATGGCTCGCCGGTGGCCGACGCTCACCTGATGCGGCGGGCGCTGGAGTACGCCTCCATGCTGGGCCCTTCGACCCTTCGGCCCTTCGACCCTTCGACTTCGCTCAGGACAGGCTTCGCTCGGGACAGGCTTCGCTCAGGACAGGCCTGCCCGTCATCGACCATTGCGAGGAGCCCGCCTTATCGGCGGGCGGCGTGATGCACGAGGGCTGGGTGGCGGCCCGCCTGGGCCTGCGCGGCCTGCCCGCCGCCGCCGAGGAGGCGATGGTGGCGCGGGACATCGCCCTGGCGGAGCTGACGGGCGCCCGCGTCCACATCGCGCATGTCAGCACGGCGGGCAGCGTGGAGCTGATCCGCCGCGCCAGAGCCCGCGGCCTGCCGCTGACGGCGGAGGTGTCGCCCCACCACCTCTGCCTCACCCACGAGGCCGTCCTCCTGGGGACGGGCGAGTCGGTCGGCGGGCTCGGATACGACACCGACGCCAAGGTGAACCCGCCCCTGCGCACGGCCGCCGACACCGCCGCTTGCCTGGAGGGTCTGCTGGACGGCACGATTGACTGCATAGCCACCGACCACGCGCCGCACGCGACCGAGGACAAGCTGTGCGAGTTCGATCTGGCCGCCTTCGGCATCAGCGGCCTGGAGACGGCGTTCGCGTTGTGCGCGACACTGGTGCACGAGACAGACGTAGGGGCGGTTCGCGAACCGCCCCTACAATTGCCAACACTCATCGAGAAGCTGACGGTCGGGCCTGTGCGGGCGCTGGGCCTCGACACGAAGATCGAGGGCCTCGGCACGCTGTCCGCAGGCGCGCCCGGGGACGTGACGCTCA
>MGNZ01000149.1:5849-5970 GCA_001795235.1 Chloroflexi bacterium RBG_16_64_32
GTGGAGCCGGAGCGGTTCGCCAGCAGGGGGCGGAACACACCGCTGGCGGGCCGCCGCCTGCGGGGACGCGTTGTGGCCACGGTGTACGGGGGACGGGTGGTCTTCGATGACCGCTAGCACC
>MGNZ01000149.1:6235-6384 GCA_001795235.1 Chloroflexi bacterium RBG_16_64_32
GTACACCATGACTGACCGCGCCCTCCTCATCCTGGAAGACGGAACCGCCTTCGCCGGGAAGCCGCTGGGCGCCCTGGGCCGCTCCCACGGCGAGGTCGTCTTCGTGGGTAGGACTCGACCGCGCATTGAAATGCGCGGCATGAATCAGC
>MGNZ01000149.1:6408-7566 GCA_001795235.1 Chloroflexi bacterium RBG_16_64_32
TGTCCCTCAGTGACCGTCCTCCTCGTGCTGGAAGACGGCAGCGCCTTCGCCGGGAAGCCCCTCGGCGCGGCGGCTCGGACGCACGGTGAGGTGGTCTTTTCGACCGCCATGACGGGCTACCAGGAGATGCTCACGGACCCCTCCTACGCGGGCCAGGTCCTCGTCCTCACCTACCCCCTGGCGGGCAACTACGGCATAAACGCCGAGGACGTGGAGTCGAAGCGCATCCAGGTGCGCGGACTCGTCGTCCACGAGGCCTGCGACCTCCCCTCCCACTGGCGCTCCGAGATGACCCTGCACGAGTACCTCGCCTCGGAGGACGTCGCCGGCATCTCCGGCGTGGACACCCGCGCCCTCACCCGCCGCCTGCGCCGCGCCGGCGTGATGATGGGCGCCATCACCGCCGTGCCTGCCGGCAGGCAGGTCGACGAGACGGCGGACGAGGCGCTGGCCCGCCTGCGCTCGCTCCCTCCCTACGGTGAGACGGACTACGCCCGCCAGGTCACGGCTGAGGCGCCCTACGACTGGCCCCTGGCCGGGCCCAGACAGGGCCCCGTCCGGGGGCAGGCCGGCGATGGCAAACCCCAACGACATATCGTCGTGATGGACACGGGGCTGAAGTACAACATCCTGCGCCTGCTGCGCCAGCGGGGGTGCCGGGTGACGGCCGTCCCCTGCACCGTCTCGGCGGAGGACGTGCTGGCCCTGGCGCCGGACGGGATCGTCTTCTCGCCCGGGCCGGGGGACCCGGCGCTGCTGGACTACGCCGTCGCCACCGTCAAGTCGCTTATCGGCAAGACGCCGGTGCTGGGCATCTGCCTGGGGCACCAGCTCCTGGGCCGCGCCTTCGGAGCGAAGACGTTCAAGCTGAAGTTCGGCCACCGCGGCGCCAACCACCCGGTGAAGGACCTGGTCAGCGGCCGCGTGTACATCACGGCGCAGAACCACGGCTACGCCCTGGACCCGGACGGCCTGCGCGGCGGGCTGGAGGTGTCGCAGCTACACTTGAACGACGGCACCGTCGAGGGGCTGCGTCACCCCGCGGAGCCGGTGATCTCCATTCAGTACCACTCGGAGGCCTCGCCGGGGCCTCTGGACAACGTGTACGTGTTCGACCGGTTCTTGAAGATGATCGAGGAGGTTGCCTGATGCCCGAAC
>MGNZ01000149.1:7765-7942 GCA_001795235.1 Chloroflexi bacterium RBG_16_64_32
GGAGCCGGACCCGCGGGAGGACGGCTGCGCCTACCTGGGCGTGTGGCTGCTGCCCGCGGTGCGGCGACAAGGGATCGGCCGCTGGCTGGCGCTGATGGCCCTGGATTTCGCGCGCGCCGTCGGCTACGCCAAGGTGCGCGGCACGCTGCCCGAAGGCAACGAGGCGGCGCTATCCTT
>MGNZ01000150.1:0-6920 GCA_001795235.1 Chloroflexi bacterium RBG_16_64_32
CGCCGGGTTGCTGTTGTACCACAGGAAGCCCAGCGCCGCCCCCGTCACCGTGAAGCAGAACGTGGCCAGGAACGTCTGGTCCTGGATAAGGGCGATGATGCCGTATGCGCCGAAGGCGATGGCCGATGTGCCCGCGGCGAGCCCGTCCAGGCCGTCGGTGACGGCCACGCCGCCGGCGGTGAGGACGATGACGCCCACCGCGATAGGGATGTACCAGGCCCCGAGGTCGAAGCGGCCGGCGTAGGGGACGTTGGCGGCGCTCAGCTCCAGCCCTTCGTAGAGGCCGAAGGCGGCCGCGATGCCGATGGCGACGAAGGCGATGAACTTCACCCTCTTGTTCAGGGCGGTCTGACGGCGGCCCTGGAGCGAGCCCAGGTCGTCCAGGAAGCCCAGGGCCGCCAGCGCCGCCATGACCGCCAGTGGGAGGCCGATGGACTGGCGGCCGACCAGGTTGGCGGCCAGGCTGAACCCAATGACGGCGGCCAGTATGAGCAGGCCGCCCATGGTGGGCGTGCCGGCCTTTGCCTGATGGCTCTCCGGCCCCCACTCGCTGATCTGCTTGCCGGCCTTCACGCGGCGCAGCATCGCCAGGAAGGGTCTGCCCGCTATCGCCGTCGCTATCAGGGTCATCGCTCCCACGCTCAGGGCATAGATCATGGCGCCGCCAGTGCGCCGACTACGGATTCCAGGGCCACGGCCCGCGAGGCCTTGACCAGCAGATGGTCGCCGGGCTGGAGCTCAGCACGGAGGATGGGTATGGTCTCGTCCGCCAGGGTCAGGAAGCGGGCTTCCGCTGAGCCGGCCGAGCGAGCCGCTTCGTACAGGGGCCGCGCCCGCTCTCCAACGACGAGGAGAAGGTCGACGCAATCGGCGGCGCGCTCGCCTACCTGTCGGTGCCCTTCGTCCTCGGCCGCGCCGAGCTCCCGCATCTCTCCCAGGAGGGCGATGCGCCGCCCGCCCCCCCGGCCGGGGGAGAGCTCGGATAGGAGGTCCAGGGCGGCAAGCATAGACTGGGGGCTGGCGTTGTAGCTGTCGTCCAGGATGGTGGAGCCGTTGGGCCCGGGCAGGACACGCAGGCGCAGTTCGGGCGGGGCCTGGCTCAGGGCGTCCGCGATTTCGCTCAGGGCCATCCCCTCGGCCAGGCCGACGGCGGCGGCGGCCAGGCAAGGGTAGAGATGATGGCGGCCAGGGAGCGGCGTCTCCACCGCCACCGAGGAGTCCTGGTAGCTGAGGCGGAACGAGATGCCGTCCAGGCCTCGGCCGGTGAGATCGCTGCCGCGGACGTGGCACTGTTCGGAGCGGCCGAAGAGGAGGACGCGGGCCCTCGTGCGCGTGGCCATGGCGGCCACGGGTGCGTCGTCCCCGTTTAGCACGGCCAGACCGCCTTGGGGGAGGGCCTCCACGAGCTCCGCTTTGGCGGCGACGATGGCGCCCATCGAGCCCAGCCGCTCCATGTGCACGGGCCCTACGTTCATTACGACGCCGATTTGAGGCTGGGCGATGCGGCACAGCAGCTCGATCTCGCCCGGACCGTACATCGCCATCTCCAGTACGGCGCGCTCGTGCTCCGGGGCGAGCTGGAGGAGGGCGAGCGGAAGGCCGATCTCCGTATTCCAGTTGAACTCGCTTTTGTGCACGCGCCAGCGGGCGCCGAGAACAGCGGCGACGATCTCCTTGCAGGTGGTTTTGCCGACGCTGCCGGTCACCCCCACCACGCGGACGTCATGGCGCGCCCGCCAGTAGGCGGCCAACCGCTGAAGGGCAGATAGGGAGTCGCTGACCTGAAACACGGTGACGCCGTCCGAGACGTCGAGTGGCCGCTCAACCACCAGCCCGGCGGCGCCCCCGGCGATAGCCTCGCCCGCAAAGTCGTGGCCGTCGTGATGGGCGCCGTGGAGGGCGAAGAACAGATCGCCGGGTTCGACCTCGCGGGAGTCGGTGACGGTGCGACGGAAGGCGGCGTCAGCAGGGCCACGCCTGGTCACGAGTAGCTCAGCCGTCCCTTGAAGTACGCTGTCGGCCGTTAGCACTTTTCCGAACCCAACCAGTCTATCTTGTCTCGGCAACGAGAGCCGGTTCTGGAGGCGGGATTTTGAGGTAGGGCAGCGCCGCCTGAGCGATGCGATCGAATGCGGGCGCGGCCACGACCGTGCCCCAAGGCACGCCTTTCGGTTCGTCAATCTTCACCATCACCACCAGCTTTGGGTCCTCCAGGGGAGCGACGCCGACGAAGGAGGAGATGTACGTGTCCTTGTAGCCGCCGCTTCCGGAGACGAGGTTCGCCGTTCCGGTCTTGCCGCCCACCTTGTAGCCCCGGATGTCCAGGAAGTTGGGCGGTATCCCCTGGACTACAACGCCCATGATGTCCAGCAGGGTGCGGGCCGACTCAGGGCTCATTACCTGGCGGACCGCCTCCGGCTCGGCGACCTGGGTGCTGTCGGGGCCGATGATCTCCTTAACGAGCATCGGCTTCATCAGCTTGCCGTCGTTGGCAATGGCGGTAACGGCCATGGCCATCTGGAGAGGGGTGACGCTGATCCCCTGGCCAAAGCTGTTGGTTGCCATGTCCACGGGCCGCCAGTTGTCGGGGTCGTTGTCCGGGGTGCGGACGCGGCCCCCTACTTCACCTCCCAGTCCGGAGCCGCTGGGCTCACCAAAGCCGAAGCGGTAGACGTAGTCGTAGAAGTCCTTGGGGCCCACCTGCTGGGCCAGCCAGGCGGCTCCGGTGTTCAGGCTCTTCGCCAGGATTTGGGTGACGGTCTGGGAGCCGTTAGCGCTCAAGTCCCAGTTGCGGATAGTCCAGCCGTTGACGTTGACGACGCCCTCGTCGTACCACCAGGTATCGGGCGCCACCAGACCCAGGTCAATGGCGGCGCTTGCGGTGATTAGCTTGAACACTGAGCCCGGCTCGTACTGATCTGTGATAGCGCGGTTGCGGAACAGGGCCAGCTTGGACTCGTCGCTGAGATCGGGATTGATGAGATCAAATGAGGGCCGGTTAGCCATGGCGAGTATCTCGCCTGTCTCCGGCTGAACGACGATGATGGTTCCGCCGCTGGCCTCGTGCTCCTTGATCGCCTTATCCAGCTCCTGCTCCGCCATCCGCTGGATGAACCGGTCGATGGTAAGTACGACGTCGGAGCCGGGGAGCGGAGGCAGTTCGCTGTGGTCACCGAAGGCGATCTGGTTACCCAGACCGTCCCGCTCGAAGACGAGTGTACCGCTGCCGCCTCCCACAACGCCCTCCAGGTCGGCTTCCAGTCCTGTGAGACCGATGTGGTCCCGACCCACGAACCCGACGAGCGGAGCCGCAAGGTTGCCTTCCGGGTACAGGCGAACGTTGCTGCTCAGGAGGCGGACGCCTGGGAGGCCAAGGTCCCGGATTCGGGTGGCCTGGTCATAACTCAGGCTTCGGGACACGGCGATCTCGTAGATGCTCGCTCCCTGGACCACCGATACCATATCCTTCGGGTCACCGCCGGTCACGGCCGCGATGTCGGCCGCGGCCTGGCCGGCATCAATGGGGCTCTGCCACGCCTTTACCTCAACCATGACGTCGTAAGTGTTCTTGCTGGCGGCAAGCGGATAGCCGTTGCGGTCCAGAAGAGCGCCCCGGCGTCCACTCACGGTCTCACTGGTCACGTGAATATTGCGGGCTTCCGTGGCGTAACGCTCGTGGTCTAGAATCTGGAGTTGGACCAGGCGGGCAACGAGAGCCAACGTGGCCAAGATAATGATGGCCACTACAACTCCCAAGCGCCAGTTCACGCCCGGATTGCGCGACGCCACGTTACTCCTCCCCTACGGCAGAGGCAGCCAGTCCAATATCTGCTCCCAGACGGAAGGCTCGGTCTGCCTCTCGTCCGGTGGAGGCGGCAGGTAGCGATTGGGGAGCCTGCGCGGCTCCGGCGCCTCCGCCGCCACGGTTATGTACCGCGTCTCCTTGGGCTCTGTCATCTTGAGACCGGTCTTAGCGGCGTTCTCAATACGCTCCAGGCCGGCCATGGTGGCCACTTCTAGTTCCAGCTCCTGGATCCGCGCCTGCCAGTCGTCACGGACCTGTTCCAGGCGATGCACGTTGCCGTTGGTGCTTGTGGCTATGCTGGACTGCACGAGAGGCACGAAGGCAGCCGCGCCGATAGCCAGGGCGCAGATGATGAGGAGAGTGGGAAGGCTGGGAGAGCGGACGAGCCCCGGCAGGACGTGTCGCGCTGACTTCTGTATCGTGGCCAACTCTCCCCCTTACAGCCTCTCCGCCGCCCTCAGGCGGGCGCTGCGGCTGCGCCGGTTGGCGGCGATCTCTTTGTCTGAGGGGCGGACAGCGCCCTTGGTCACCGGCCGTAGGCGGGCGCGGTGTCCACAGCGGCAGGCCGGCGCCTCCGGCGGACAGATGCAGTCGCGGGACTCTCGGTGCATGAACTGCTTGACGATGCGGTCCTCTAAGGAGTGGAAGGCGATGACGACCAGACGGCCGCCATGGCCCATCACATCGACGGCCTGCTGGAGAGCGGACGCAAGGGCGCCGAGCTCGTCGTTGACGGCGATGCGCAGGGCCTGGAAGGTGCGAGTCGCTGGGTGGATGCGGCGTCGGGCGCCACCGGTGGCCCTCGAGACCACGGCGGCCAACTCGGTTGTTGTGGCGACGGGGCGGGCGCCGGCGATGGCGCGGGCGATGCGCCTGCTGGATGGCTCCTCGCCGAAGCGCCAGATGAGGTCGGCGAGCTCCCGTTCGCCATAGTTGTTGACAATATCGTGTGCGGTCACGGTCTGGGATTCGCTGAAGCGCATGTCCAGCGGAGCATCCACCTGAAAGCTGAAGCCACGTTCTTGGTCAGCGAGCTGGAAGGACGACATTCCGAGGTCGAAGAGGACGCCGTGCACCGGCACGAAGTCGGCCTTACGGCAGATGGCTGCCAGGTCTCGAAAGTTGGCAGAGGTCAGCAGGGTGGAATCGGCGAACTGTTGGAGCCGGGCGCGTGCGATCTGCAGCGCGCCGGCATCGGCATCGATGCCGAGGAGCAGACCGCCGGGGGCGGCGTTCTCCAGGATGGCCAGGGAATGGCCACCGCCGCCCACCGTGCAGTCTACATATCGGCCGCCGGGCTGGACTGACAGGTAACGCAGCACTTCATCCGCCATCACCGGAGCGTGGGTCTGGGTTTCGCTTGGGGGCAAGATTGCAACCACCTTCCCCTTACTCCAGCGACTCCAGTTCGGCGGCGTAGGCCGCTTGCACCTGTTTCATCTCCTCATCCCACCGGTCGCGGCTCCATACCTCCAGGCATTCGCGGCGACCGTTGATGATGACCGCCCCGTTTAGCAGGGCAGTCTCTCGGAGCTGTGCCGGAATCAGGATGCGACCCTGACGGTCCAGCTCGGCGTCCCAGGAACGGGCGAAAAACCCGCGGCGCAACCGTCGACCTCTGAGGTGCGTCGCGGGCTCTGCCGTGACTAAGTTGGCCATCTCGTCGAAGCCCGGGGGCGTGTACACCTCCAGGCAGCCCTCCGGGCTGAGTGTGAGCACGACGCCCTCGGCGAACTCATGGCGGTAGCGGGCGGGTATAGCCACGCGGCCACGATCGTCCACCGTATGCTCGTACGTGCCTCTAAAGGCCATATCGCCTGTTTCCCCTTCTATTGCGAGGGAGGTCTGTGCTAATATGGGCCTGCTCGCTGCCGGGCAGGCATGAGCGAACGCGAAAACGGGAGAAGCCCCCACTCCTCCCCACTTCGCCCCACAGCATACCATCCGGGTCGCCTTTGTCAAGCGCTTATGCAATATTTTTCCCACAGTTTTGGGAATTCGTTGTTCCTTGGCCATGACATTCCTGACTGGCGTCTTAACCGTCTCCGATAAGGGGGCCCGCGGCGAGCGCGAGGATACATCCGGCGCCGCCATCAGGGAGATGCTCTCCACCCTCGACGTGACCGTGGAGCGCTACGAGGTGATCCCTGATGACCGCGCCTCGATCGCCCAACGACTCATCGCTTGGGCTGACGATGACGGCCTCGACCTGATCGTCACCACCGGCGGCACCGGCTTGGGGCCGAGGGACGTGACGCCGGAGGCTACGCGCGAAGCTATCGACTACGAGGCGCCGGGGCTGGCGGAGGCGATGCGCCTGGAGGGGTTGAAGCACACGCCCATGGCGATGCTGAGCCGCGCGGCGGCCGGGGTGCGGGGGCGGACGCTGATCGTGAACCTGCCGGGGAGCCCCCGCGGCGTACGCGAGAGCCTTTCCGTTTTGCTGCCGGTCCTGCCGCACGCGCTGGAGACGCTGCGCGGGCAAACGGAGCACCGCTAGGTGGCGAAGACCTCCACGCGATCCGGTTAACTGCCCTGGCGGCGGCGCGTTTTCAGAGGAAAGTTAGCTGGTAGCAAAGGGGCGTGCCACATGCTGGACGGTCTGTTCAAGAACTGGTGGCGGATGGGTGGTGTCGCAGGGATACTCTTCCTGGCCTTGTTCATTCTAGGAATCGTTCTCCAGGGCGATCCTCCGGACTTCGAGGATCCTGTCGACAAGATCCGGGACTGGTTCACCGACAACGGCGAGCAGTATCTTGTCGGGGATTACCTGATTGGCCTGGCGTTCGTGCTCTTCTTTCTGCCGTTCCTGGTCAGCCTACGCGGTCTCCTGGCGGCCGCCGAGGGCGGCGACGCCGTTTGGTCACGGGTCGCCTTCGCCGGCGGCCTGCTCTTCCTAATATTTGGCGCCACCGCCAGCCTCTTCTGGGGGGCCTTGGCCTACAGCTTCGGCGTGGTAGAGAATGGGGATGAGGGCACGGTCCTGACCCTAATGTATCTTGACTCCTACGGTTTCGCTACGGCCCCGTTGGCATTCGTGCCGTTCCTACTGGGCTCTTCCCTGGTGATCCTGCGAACCGGCGTGCTCTGGCGCTGGCTGGCGTTGATCGGGCTG
>MGNZ01000150.1:6959-11526 GCA_001795235.1 Chloroflexi bacterium RBG_16_64_32
CTTGACGCCGATCCCGAAGGCGCGCTCGGAGGGGTCGCGGGCATCGGCTTCCCTCTAGCCGGGCTCTGGGTGCTCGTCTTGAGCATCGCCATGATCTTGAAGAGGGAGGCGCCGGCCGCGGCTGCCTAGCAGGGCTACCGGCCTCACACGCTAGAGCCACACCATCGACCGTGGGATGCCCTATCCTCTAGCATGGGGTGTGGTTCTTGCAAGATGCGCATCGATATCCTGACCATCTTCCCGGACATGTTCCGCGGCCCCTTCGATGAGTCCATCGTCAAGCGGGCGGTGGACGGCGGCCTGGTCTCCATTCACTTGCACGATATCCGGCAGTGGGCCAAGGACCGGCACAAGACGGTGGACGATTACCCCTTCGGGGGTGGGCCCGGCATGGTGATGAAGCCGGATGTGGTGTTCGCTGCAACGGAATCGGTGCTGGACCTGGCGCCCCAGAGGGAGCCGGTGATCCTGCTCACGCCCGCCGGGCGGCGGTTGGCCCACGACACCGTCGTGGATCTGGCGAGGAATGAGCGGCTGGTCCTGCTGTGCGGCCACTACGAAGGGTTCGACGCCCGCGTGCACGAGCACCTGGCGACGGACGAGATCAGCATCGGCGACTACGTGCTGTCGGGCGGGGAGCTGGCGGCGATGGTGCTGGTGGACGCTGTTGTGCGCCATATCCCCGGCGCGCTCGGCTCGCCTCAATCGGCGGCGGAGGAGTCGTTTGCGGGGGGATTGCTGGAGGCGCCGCACTACACACGTCCGCCCGAGTTCCGAGACTGGTCGGTGCCGGAGGCGCTGGTGTCGGGGAACCACCAGGAGGTGGCGAAGTGGCGCAGGCGCCAGAACCTTCTGCTGACGGCGCGACGGCGGCCGGATTTGCTGGCGTCGTTGGAGGTGACGGCGGAAGAGAGAGAGTGGCTTGCCCTTCAGATGGGCGAACAGTAAACTAGCCAAGGTTGCCATGGACCTGAAATCTATCGTTCCGCTCCAGAAGAACCCGAACATTCCGGACTTCCGCCCGGGCGACACCGTACGTGTGATGGCGCGTGTCGTGGAAGGCGACCGTGAGCGGGTGCAGGCGTTTGAGGGTGTGGTGATCCGCAAGCGACGAGGGGGGATCAACTCCAACTTCACAGTGCGCCGGATCAGCCATGGCATCGGGGTGGAGCGAACGTTTCCGCTGTACTCGCCCCGTCTGGAGAGCGTGAAGGTCGTACGGGTGGGCCGCGTCCGGCGCGCGAAGCTGTACTATCTCCGCCAGCGCGTGGGCAGGAAGGCGCGCATTCGCGTCGGCTCACGTGACCGTTTCGAGCAGCTAACGCGGGATGTTGCTGGTGCGGAGGAGGAGTTGGTCGAGGAGCAAGAGGAGGGGGTGGCGCCTGAGGCGGTCGAGGCCACGGAAGAGGGGGCGGCCGAGGCGGGAGCCGAGACACCGGAGGAGGCGGCAGTTGAGGTAGAGGCCGAGGGCGGGCCGGAGGAGACGGCGGCGACCTCAGCGGCAGAGCAGGAGAAGCCAACCGAGGGGTAGTTCGGGCTTGCTATAATATACGGCCGCCCGCTGAGGGCGGCTTTCTTCTGTGCCGCCCTCGCGTTCCACTTGTGGCGTCTGCGGTGCTATAGTCGGCGCGGAGGTGCCGATGGCCTACGCAGAGGTCGCCGTCAACGCCGCGGCGCCCATCCGACAGACGTTCACTTATCGCGTTCCGGAGGGCATGCCGCTGTGCGTCGGGCACGCCGTCTACGTGCCGTTCGGATCACGCCGTCTGCAGGGGATCGTTCTGGACATAACGCAGACACCCGCCTTCGCCGATGCGCGGGACGTCGAAGCGATCATCGACCCCGAGCCGATGCTCTCGCCGGCGCGGGCGGCGCTTGCCCGCTGGCTGAGCGACCACTACCTGGCGCCACTGTTTGACTGCGTATCGCTGTTCTTGCCGCCCGGGTTCAAACGAAAGCCGTTGACCGTGCTGCGGCCCCTGGTATCGGCAGAGGGGATGGCGGGGCTGGGCCTGACCGAAAGGCAACAGGCGGCCCTGGAGTTTCTCATTTCGAAGGGGCAGGCAGAGCAGGAGCAGATGCGTGAGGCCCTTCGGCTGCGCAACGTCGGCACGTTGGTGAATCAGCTCCTCTTGCGCGGATTCATCGAGCGGACCCACGAGCTGGCGCGGCCCAAGGTGCGGCCGAAAGTGGTGCCCCACCTGCGGTTGCAGGTGTCATCCGGCGAGGCCGCTCGGCGCGCGCGGACGCTGCGGGCGGAGGGCAGCGGCGGGGCGGTGAGGCGGGCGATGGTGCTGGACGCATTAGCCGAGGGTGGGCCTCTCCCCCTCGCTGAGCTGCGGGCGCAGGGGCTGACGCCGACTGTATTGCGGGATCTCCAGGGGGCAGGGCTTGCAGTCCAGGAGGACGTAACCGTGGTGCGGGATCCGCTGGCGGACCGGGTCTATCCCGAGCGGCCGGCGCCCGTCCTCAGCGCTCAGCAGGCGGAGGTCTGCGGACACATCGAGGCGGCGCTGGAGAACGGAGGACGTTCCCAGACATTCCTGCTGCATGGCGTTACCGGCAGCGGCAAGACGGAGGTCTATCTCCAAGCCCTGGAGCGGGTGGTGGCGTTGGGCCGGAGGGCCATAGTGCTGGTGCCGGAGATATCGCTGACGCCGCAGACGGTGCGCCGGTTCGGGGAGCGGTTTCCGGGACAGGTGGCGGTCATGCACAGCGGCCTCTCGCTGGGGGAGCACTTTGACATGTGGCGGGAGGTTCGGGCCGGCCGCTATGCCGTGGTCATCGGGCCCCGAGGAGCGCTGTTCGCGCCACAGCCCGAGCTAGGGCTGGTGGTGTTGGACGAGGAGCACGAGTGGACGTACAAGCAGCAGGAGGGGTCGCCGCGATATCACGCCCGCCTGGCCGCCCAGGAGCTGTGCCGGCGGACCGGCGCCGTCCTCGTTCTGGGCTCCGCCACGCCGGACGTGGAGAGCCGTTACCGCGCTCAGGTGGGGTCGTACCGCCTGCTGGAGCTTCCCGAGCGTCTCCAGAAGACGGAATCGGGGGGCGTCGTGCCCAGCACGCTGCCTGAGGTGGAGGTCGTCGACCTTCGCGAGGAGCTGAAGGCGGGCAACCGCAGCATATTCAGCGTCTCGCTGGCCGCTGGCATCGAGGGGGCGCTTGCCGCGGAGGAGCAGGTGATCCTGTTTCTCAACCGTCGTGGCACGGCGTCGTTCCTGCAGTGCCGTGACTGCGGGCACGTGCCCGCCTGCAAGTCCTGCGCCGTGTCGTTTACCCTCCACTCCGCCGCAGGCGGAGAGGACCGGCTGGTCTGCCACTATTGCCGCCGTGCCCGTCCCGCGCCCGGGGTGTGTCCTCAGTGCCGCGGCTCCCGCATCCGCAGGTTGGGTCTGGGCACGGAACGGGTGGAGGAGGATGTGCGCAAGACGTTCCCCGGCGCCCGCACTCTGCGGTGGGACCGTGACGTCACCCGCGGCCGTGACGCCCACGAGCGCATCCTGGCCCGCTTTCTGGCCCACGAGGCGGACGTCCTCATCGGCACGCAGATGGTGGCCAAGGGTCTGGATATGCCGCTGGTCACCCTGGTGGGTGTGATCTCCGCCGACACGGCGCTGCGCTTCCCTGACTATCGCGCCGGCGAGCGCACGTTCCAGCTCCTCGAGCAGGTGGCGGGCCGCGCCGGTCGCGGGCCCCGCGGCGGGCGAGTGATCATCCAGACGTACTCTCCGGAGCACTACGCTGTGGTAGCGGCGGCGCAGCACGACTACCACGCCCTGTACCGCCAAGAGGTGGAGTTCCGCCAGCGACTGGGATACCCGCCGTTCGGGAGGCTGGCGCGCCTTGTGTTCGCCCACACGGGCGAACGCTACGCCCGGGAGCAGGCGGCGGCGATGGTGTGCTCCCTGCGAAAGGAGCGGGACAGCCGCGGCCTGCCCAATCTGGACGTGCTGGGCCCGGCGCCGGCCTTCGTGCCCCGGCTCCGCGGTCGCTGGCGCTGGCAGGTCATAGTCCGCGGCCAAGACCCCACGGACCTCCTGGCGCAGGTGGCGTTCCCGCGTGGCTGGACGGTGGACATCGACCCCGTCTCGCTCCTGTGAAGGAGTGTGGTAGAATTCTGGGGGTGTTAGCAGATGGCTAAACGCAGCGTAGGCCGGCGACTTGACAGTCTCAGCAAGACTGGAGCTGCCGTCCATCACAGGCGTAGCGTCAAGGCCGCTCGCGACGGGCGTATCCGCACCTTCAAGCTTTCAAAGGGAATCAAGCTCGAGAAGGTGGTCAAAGGCAAGCGGTAGAGATGGCTCCAGCGCAGGAGCATTCATTCGATGATGAGCCACTGCCCGCGGCAGTGGTTTTTGATTCGGATTTCGTCATCAACGTCCTGCATGAGAACGAAGAATTTCATGGGGAGTGCACTGAGTTCGCATATCGTCTCTTCGACAATGATGTGGCTGTGCTGTACTCAAATCTCCTCCGCGTCGACTTCTGGCAAGGATGGAGGAGAGCGGTAAACGCTAGGGGGCTGCCTCCTGAAGTTGCCTCCCAGCCGATGTTAATGACCGATCCC
>MGNZ01000150.1:11559-15681 GCA_001795235.1 Chloroflexi bacterium RBG_16_64_32
GATGAGTACCTCAAGACTCTTCTCAGTCTCTATGATCGCTACGAAGTTCGAATCGGACCCCGACTCCTCGATCGGGCGCTAAGGCTGATGGCGCGCTACAACCTGAAGTCGCACGATGCTTGCGTAGCTGCCGCAGCCTTTCATACGGAAGTCACAGACGTCGTCTCCTTGGACAAGGACTTCCTCAGAGTGGAGGGCCTTCACGTCTGGAACAATGGGATTCCTGGTCGCAGGGCAGCGAGGCGACGCTAACGCGCAAATTCGCTAGAATTGGGTCAATCACGTCTGCCTGGGGGCAGTTACACATTGTTCATCCAGGCTTTTGGGGAGGTGGTTGGTGTCCGTTCGCCCCATCCGCATATTAGGCGACCCGGTGCTGCGCCAGAAGGCGAAGCGCGTCCCGGCGCTCGACGGCTCCATGCACACGCTCATCGAGGACATGATCGATAGCATGCGGGAAGCCAGCGGCGTGGGCCTGGCGGCCCCGCAAATCGGCGTGTCTCTGCGGGTAATCGTCATCGGTCTCCCGGACGAGGAGCCGTTCGCCCTCATCAACCCGGAGATCGTCAAGCGTTCGGGGGAGAGGACCGTGGAGGAAGGATGTCTCTCGGTGCCGGGCTACCGCACGGAGAACCTGACCCGTTCAGTCGCGGTCGTTGCCAAGGGGCTCGATCGTTCGGGGCGGCGGGTACGCGTCAGGGGCGATGGCGACCTGCTGGCTCAGGCGCTCGAGCATGAGATCGACCACATCAACGGCGTCCTCTACGTCGACCGTCTGGCGAGCAATGACGACCTGATAAAGATCGAGCCGCCGCCGAGCCCGGCAGGGGAGGCGGCGGGGCAATCGGGCGGGGGCGAGTCCCCTCGGAGCGGCTGAGGGGAGCGATCTTGGCCAAGGCCACCCTGAACGTCGGCCCCGCGATGCGGGACCTGCTGGCGGAGTTGAACCGGTTCTTCCGCGGGCGCGGTGCGGAGGCGTACGTCGCGGGCGGCTTCCTGCGTGACGCCCTACTGGGCCGTGACAGCCGCGATGTCGATATCTCCATCGCGGGCGATCCCTTGGCGCTTGGCCGGGAGCTGGCCGGCGCCCTTGGTGGCCACTATTTTCCCCTGGCCGAAGAGCGACAGGCGGTGCGCGTGCTCTTGCCGGAACGGAGCCTGTATGTCGACCTCCTGGCCCTGCGGGGCGCGATCGAGTCTGACCTGCTGGAGCGCGATTTCACGATCGACGCCATGGCCACAACTCTGGAGGAGGCGGTTTCGGGTGCGGCAGCCGTGATCGACCCCACCGACGGGCGAAAAGACCTGCGCAAGCGGCAGGTGCGGGTCATCGGAGAAGAGGCGTTCAGGGCTGACCCCCTGCGGCCGTTGCGGGGAGCCCGCCTGGCGGTGGAGCTGGACTTTACCGTGGAGCCGGCCACGGCGGATCTCATCCGCGGGCACGCCGCTGGCCTGTTTGGGGCGGCCGTTGAGCGCCAGCGCGACGAGCTCATGCGCATCCTGGGCACTGTCCGCGCCGGCCAGGGCCTGCGTCTGCTGGATGACCTAGGGCTGCTGGAGCGGCTGATGCCCGAGATAGCGGAGACCCGCGGCGTGGAGCAGCCTAAGGAGCACCATTGGGACGTCTTTGATCACTCTCTCGAGGTCGTGCGCAATCTGGACATCCTGCTGGGCGAGGAGGAGCCGCCTGACAAGCGATGGCGCGAGCTTTGGCGGGGGCTATGGGAGCAGATAGCCTGGTGGGAAGACGCCCGCGCTTACTTCAGGGAGGAGCTGCTGGCGGAGCGGCCGCGCTCGGCGGTGCTCAAGCTGGGCGGCCTCCTGCACGACGTCGCTAAGCCGGAGACCAAGACCTTTGATGATACGGGCCGGATGCGGTTTTTCGGGCACCCGGCCGAGGGGGCGGACAAAGCGGGTCGCGTGCTGCGGCGCCTGCGCTTCTCGGCCAGGGAGGTGGCGCTTGTGCAGACGATGGTGAAGGCCCACCTGCGGCCCGTCCAGATCGGCCAGGAAGGTGCTCCCACGCGGCGCGCCCTCTACCGCTACTTCCGCGACTGCGGCGATGCAGCCATCGGGACCCTGTTCCTGTCGCTGGCCGACCACCTGGGGACCGTAGGGCCGCGTGTGAACCTATCGGACTGGCGCGATCACGTGACATTGGTAAACTATATACTCGCTAAGCGGTTTCAAGAAGAGGAGACGATCTCGCCGCCCAAGCTGCTGAGCGGAGACGAACTGATGGTAGAGCTAAGCATTTCGCCGGGGCCCATCATAGGGCGCCTTCTGGAGAAGATACGGGAAGCCCAGGGCGGCGGTGAGATATCGACGCGAGAAGAGGCGCTGGCCCTGGCCCGGTCGTCGCTCGCCGGGAAGAGGAGCGGCGGGCATGCCGACTAGGAGCGATAGGGATTGATCCTCATCCTGGCGATAGCCTACCCTGTGGCGGTGGCGCTGCTGTTCTACTTTGCCTTCTTGCGGCCGGTGCAGCAGGAGCGCAAGAGGCAGCGGTGGGAGCTATCCAATCTCCAGGTTGGAGATGAGGTGCTCACCCAGGCCGGCTTCATAGCGGTAGTGAAGGAGATACGGATACCGGAGGAGCGAGGGCCGACGGAGGTGGTTCTCGACCTGGGGGGGTTGGATGTGCGCGCCTACGCGTCGGCGATAGCTCAGAGGTTGCCGAGGGCAGAACAGGTGACGAAGGAGCAAACGGCTGTGGAACAAGGGCAGAGGTAGCAGATGCGCAACAGGTTGAACTGGATGATCCTAGCCTTCGTGGTCGCGCTGACGGCGTTTTCGGTGATCGTGGTGTGGCCGGGAGCGCCCAAGCGCTACCTGCCGGACTTCGTGCCGTGGCCGGAGGGCAACGGGCTCAAGGTCGGCGGCTTCGAGCGCAGGGAGATGCGGCTGGGCCTGGACCTGAAGGGCGGCACCTACGTGCTCCTGGAAGCGGACACCAGCCGCCTGCCGCCCGGCACGGACATCAGTGACGCGCTGGATGGTGTGAAGGACGTCCTGGAGCGCCGCGTTAACGCCTTCGGTGTTTCGGAGACGGAGATCACCCGCGAGGGCAGCAACCGGCTGGCCGTGCAGATGCCGGGGGTCGATCCGGACGAGGCGCGGGAGCTGGTGGGGAAGACCGCACAACTGGAGTTCCGCGCCCCCGTCCTAGACGAGTCCCGGAACGTCGTGTGTGGGACGGAGGACGGCAGCACCTACGCCCAGCCCTTCGCGGCGGGCGCGTTCGGCCTGGATCGGGAGGGCAACGCCATGACCTGTCCCCCCAGCGAGGAGGGGACGGTAGGGTCCGTGAAATGGGAACCCGCCACGGGGGTCGACAGTCAGGGCATGGAGAGGGTGCTGACGGGCGGCGTCCTCAGGCGGAACGCCGCTGTTGTTGCCGCGCAGCCGCAGAGCGGCTGCGTGCCGGCCTGTACCTCCATCGAATTCACCAGTGAGGGCAGCCTGCTGTTCGAGCAGATAACCGGGGAGCTGATTGGGCTGCCAATGGGCATCTTCCTGGACGGGGAGATCATCGGTGCGCCGACGGTGCAGCAACAGATAACCGGCGGCCAGTCTGTGATTACCGGCCAAGAAATCGACGAAGCCCGCACGCTGGCGATCCTGCTGAACGAGGGCGCGCTGCCGGTCCCCCTGCGGCCGATCCAGGAGACGGAGGTGGACGCCACCCTGGGCGACCGGGAGGTGGTGCGCAGCGTGCAGGCGGGGCTCATCGGCATCCTGGCGGTGATGGTGTTCATGGTGCTGTACTACCGGCTGCCGGGCCTCCTGGCTGTCCTGGCCCTGGGCGCGTACGTGTCCGTAGTGCTGATGCTGTTCAAGATCGGGCCGGTCATCGGGCCCATCACCATCACCCTGGCCGGCATCGCCGGGTTCGTGCTATCGGTGGGCATGGCGGTGGACGCCAACATCCTGGTGTTCGAGAGGCTGAAGGAGGAGCTGCGCGCCGGTCGCAACCTGACAGCCGCCATCGAGAACGGCTTCGATCGTGCCTGGTCCGCCATCCGCGACAGCAACGTAGCGACGTTGATCACCTGCGCTATCCTGTACTGGTTTGGGGACCGGTTCGGGGCCTCGCTTGTGCAAGGGTTCGCATTCACTCTA
>MGNZ01000150.1:15719-17246 GCA_001795235.1 Chloroflexi bacterium RBG_16_64_32
CTTGAGGCTCCTGGTGGGGACGCCGCTGGCGCGGAACATGTGGTTGTTCGGTGCTGAGCCGGAGCAGGTGGGCATCGGCCGGGCTGCGGCTGCCCAGGAAGTGCCGGACGGAACGCCGCGGGCGAGGAGGGGCGAAGCGCGGGGCTGGAGCCTGGACTTCGTAGGGCGGCGCGGCTTCTACTACGTACTTTCCGTCGCCATTCTCATCCCCGGCATCATCTCTCTGCTCATCTCGCCCTCCCTCAAGCCGGGCATAGAGTTCAGCAGCGGCGCCACCTTCACGGTCAAGTTCGAGGACGAATCGGTCACGGCGGCGGACGTACGGCAGGCGCTGGACGATCTCGGGCAGAGCGACGCGCGGGTCCAGACGACAAGCGGCGGGGGCTTCATCATACGCACCGGCGCGCTGGAGGGCATGGCCGGCCCGCCCATCGGACCTGCGCCTCCGTCGGAGCGAGACACGATTGAGGCCGGCCTGGAGGAGAAGGTCGGCCCATTGGAGGTGACCAACTTCAACCAGGTGTCGGAGATCGTGTCCCGGGAGATCGGGCGGGACGCGGGCATCGCCATCGCCGTGGCAGCGCTGGCCCTTCTGTTCTACATCTCATGGTCCTTCCGCAACCTGCCTAAGGCGTACCGCTACGGCCTCGCCGCTGTCATCGCCGCCGGGCACGATGCCCTGGTCATCCTGGGTGCGTTCTCTATCCTGGGGAAAGTGCTCGGTATCGAGATCAATGCGATGTTCATCACCGGCCTGCTCACCATCATCGGGTTCAGCGTCCACGATACGATCGTGGTGTTCGACCGCATCCGTGAGACGGCGAGGGTGAATCCGAACGCGCCCTTCGCCGAGGTGGTGAATGTCAGTCTCACGGAGACGCTGGCACGCTCTCTGAACACCTCCATCACCGTGCTGTTCACGGTGATCGCCCTGCTGCTCCTGGGAGGCGTCACCATCCAGAGCTTCCTGCTGGTGCTGCTGATCGGAGTGGTGGCGGGCGCCTACAGCTCCATCTTCGTCGCCAGCCAGATCCTCGTGTCGTGGGAGGAGGGCGACCTGTCGGGGTTGTGGCGGCGCGTCCTTCCCGGCAGGGCCGTCCCGGCCATGGAGCCCTAGGATGCCTGTCGATTTCGTCGGCCGCGAGATTGAGGTGACGCTCAGTGAGGGCGAGGCGCCGGCGCCCCTGTCCTTCCGCATGGGCTCGCGCCAATACAAGATTGCGGAGCAGTTGGCCAGCTGGCAGGATCGCACCCTCGGTGCCCGTCAGCGTGGCCGCGAATGGAGCCAGCAGCAGCAGCGCTGGTACTACCGGGTGCGGACCGAGGAGGGAGAGGTGTACGAGCTGTACGCTGATTGGTCTCCCAGGCGGCGGCGGAAGAAGGGTCAGACCGGCGATACCCGCTGGTACGTGCACCGCCGCCTGACGGCTGCGGTCGCCAAAGGGGCGGAGCAGGAGGAGTCCAAGCCCGCTGAAGAATAACGATGGACGAATTCATAGGCCGCCGGATCCATGTCCGTTCTGAGGG
>MGNZ01000150.1:17273-17448 GCA_001795235.1 Chloroflexi bacterium RBG_16_64_32
GTACCAGATCGAGGCGATAGTGGAGGAATGGCAGGACTGGGGGTTCGGCAAGACGGACACCCAGCGGAACTGGCGGACGCGCCATCACCGCAACTACTTTCGCGTGCGCACAACCGGCGGCGAAACGTTCGAGATTTACTGCGATCGTCCCAAGCCGACGCGTGTCACGTGGTAC
>MGNZ01000150.1:17507-19535 GCA_001795235.1 Chloroflexi bacterium RBG_16_64_32
CGTATCCTTCTCATTTAGTTCGCATCTTTGGCTTGCGAGGGACGCTTTCAGGGGTCCTGGCGGTCGTTGTGCGGACGTGTGGGCGTGGTCCTGGTTTTGGTGGCTCAGATAGCTCTCCAGATGTAGGTCGGGGTCTTGAGACCCCGACTCGCGGGGGTCTGAAGCCCCCCGCCTACGTGCTAACGTGCCTCCCTTCAACCCGCATACTATGCCCAGGTGTCGCTGCAACTTGGTGATAGAACAACCTGAGCCGCGTCTTCATCTCCCACGCAGCACCCGCTGGTCGCCGACGCGGCGGGTGATGCGCTTGTGGTCCATGTACTCCAGTAAGGCCTGCGCGTACTTACGGCTGGTGGCCAGCATGTCGCGCACCTGGGCCAGGGTTACCGTTTCACGCTCCTTGAGGTGCTCCACCACGCGCTCCACCATCTCGCGGTAAGCCTCGGCGGCGAACGCGATCCCCTCCTCCACCCGGACGATGTCGCCGCGGTCTTCCAGATAGGCCAGCAGGTCGTCCTCGCCGTCCAGCGATGGGGGTGAAAACGGCTGAGCCCGCAGGGCGGCGAGCAGCTCCTCCGCGCGCTTCTGCTGGGCGGGGTCCGGACGGGGCTCGTGCTCCGGCAGGGAGACCGAGCCAGCGGCCTCGTTGACGTCTCCGCGCGACTCCCACAGCGCTACGACCTGCTCGAAGGGCCGGCTGTCCAGGCGCAGGCGGCTGCGCAGCTCCTCTCTGGACATGCCGCGGCGCAGCGGAAACTGGCGATGATATTCCCTGAGAGCCTCCTTCATGCGCCCGCTGAGGGCGTCGAACCCTCCCGCCGAGAAGAGGAGCGTCCCGTCGCCGAGCGAGCCGCCGTCCAGCGCGAGGAGGTCGCCGGAGGCGACGGCCGCCTCCACCGTGGCGCGGACCTCTTCGGCGGCGAGCTCCAGCCCGTGAGGGAGGTCTCGCAGGGTCACCGGCTCCGAAGCGGCGACGGCCATGAGCACCGCCTCGCGGGGGGACCCTCGCTCCATCCCCTCCAGCCTTTGGAGCGTCGGCGGGTGAAAGCGGCGGTGCCGCCGCGCTTGCGTGTCGACGATACGGCCGCCGCCCAGCGTGTCGTTGGGATCGCGGATGACGAAGCGGTCTCCCTGCACGGCGGCGACCGGTCTGGCGAGTCGGATCTGGGCCCAGGCCGACTCGCCCGGCGGCACCTCGTCCCGGTCCAGCAGGAGCATGCGGCCCTCCACCTCGGCGGAGCCGGTGTGGAAGGTGAGCGTGATGTTGTGCCGCAGAGGGTGGCGGAGGTAGCGCACCGCGCGGAGCCGCACGTCCACTACGGTGGTGGGCCTCAGCCAGCCCGGCGAGGCCACCACCATGCCCCGCTCGATCTCCTCCACCGCCACGCCGGACAGGTTCACGGCCGTGCGGCGGCCCGGCGGCGCAAGCTGGACCTTGTGCCCGTGGGCCTGGAGCCCGCGGACACGAGAGCGCAGGCCCGGCGGCAGCAGCTCCACCTCCTGGCCCTCGGTGAGGGAGCCGGCGATGAGCGTTCCCGTGACCACCGTGCCGAATCCGGTGATGGTGAACGCGCGGTCGATGGGTAGGCGGGGTCGGCCGATGTCTCGCTTGGCCGGGGTCTTGGCCAGCTCCGATTGCAGCGCCGAAAGGAGGCCGTCCAGCCCCTGGCGGGTGACCGCGGAGCAGAGCGCTGTGGGCGCTCCCTCCAGGGTCGTCCCCCGCAGGGCCTCCTCGGCGTCCGCGGCCACGAGCTCGGCGAACTCCGGCTCCACCAGGTCAACCTTCGTGACGGCGACCACGCCGTGCCCGATGCCCAGAAGGTCGATTATCGCCAGGTGCTCCTGGGTCTGCGGCATCACCCCCTCGTCGGCGGCGATGACCAGCAGCGCCAGGTCGATGCCGCCGACACCGGCCAGCATGTTCTTGATGAACCGCTCGTGGCCGGGGACGTCCACGATGCTCACCTCGTCCCCGTTGGGCAGGCTGAGCCAGGCGAAGCCGAGGTCTATGGTGAGGCCGCGCTCCTT
>MGNZ01000150.1:19627-19921 GCA_001795235.1 Chloroflexi bacterium RBG_16_64_32
AAGCCGAGGTCTATGGTGAGGCCGCGCTCCTTCTCCTCGCGCAGGCGATCGGGGTCGATGCCGGTGAGGGCTTGGACGAGTGCGGACTTGCCGTGGTCAACGTGGCCGGCGGTGCCGATTACATACATACCGATTTCGATTCTAGCACCGTCTCTCTGATAACATACTTGCCGCCATGCCCGCTGTCGGATACGTGTACGACCCATTGTATCTGGAGCACGGGACGCCCGGCCACCCGGAGAGCCCTGCCCGGCTCCAGTCCATCATCTCCCACCTGGAGCGGTCGGGGTTGCT
>MGNZ01000151.1:0-4987 GCA_001795235.1 Chloroflexi bacterium RBG_16_64_32
CCATCGATTCCCTCTGCGGGAAGCTGCGGAGGCGTTCCGCACCGCCGCCGACAAGTCCACGGCGTCGCTCAAGGTGCAGGTCCAGCCCTAGTCCGTAGAATCGCTAGGTAACCCTGAGCCCCATTGTTGCGACTATCAATTGGGCAACAGAGAGGATCAGATGCAGGCGGAAGTGCAAGCGGAAGCGCGCGCAAACGATAGCGATACGGCGTTGTTCCTGTCCGCCCGAAGCGGCGACAAAGATGCCTTCTGCAGTCTACTGGAGGGGCACCGGCCTATGCTTCTCGCCGTGTGCCGGCGGATCCTCATGGATGCCGGGTTGGCTGAGGACGCGGCCCAGGAGGCGGTTCTTCAGGCAATGCTCGGACTCGACCAGCTTCGGCGACCGGAACGGTTCGGGGCTTGGTTAGCCGGAATCGGTCTGAACGTCTGCAGACGGTGGCTGCGGGACAGGTCCCGTCATATCTGGTCATGGGAAGAGATGCAAGGAGGATGGCAAGCTCTCCAGCCGGATGATTGCCAGAGCGGTCCTGAGGAGCTTGCACAGGCGCGCGATCTTGCCGCCCGAGTCCGTCACGCTGTGGCTGACCTGCCGCATGGGCAGCGTGCGGCTGTCATGCTGTTCTATCTGTCTGGTCTCACTTACGCCGAGACGGCCGCTGTGCTTGGCATCGAAGTGGGTGCCGTCAAGACTCGACTCCATAAGGCACGTAGAACGCTAAGGGGCCAACTCTGGGCGACATGGAAGGAGGAGATCAGGATGCAACTGGACGCTGAGGTCGTGGAGGTGCGGATGGCAGACGTACGGAGAAAACCAGCTCACGGAGACAAGCCAGGCTACTACATGTTGGTGCTGGAGGAGATCGGTGGCGAGCGCCGGCTTCCGATCTGGGTTGGACAGTTCGAGGGCACGGCCATTGCCCTCCAACTCCAAAAGGTTGAGGTACCCCGGCCTCCCACGTTCTCGTTTGTCAGTAGCCTGCTTCAGGCATCGGGAGGCCAGCTACGCGAAGTGCGCGTCAGTAAGCTTGTGGAGAGCACATTTTATGCCGTTGCTGTCATCGAAGGGGTTGAAGGAATCAGAACTGTGGATGCACGGCCCAGTGACGCCCTCGCCCTGGCGCTCGTCACCGGCGCACCCATCCGCGTCGAACCGGCCGTGTTTGGGGCCTCGAAAGCCCATCTGGCCACCCACCGTGACCGGGTCCCGCGGCAGGATACCTACTACGCCGAAGGTACGCAGGGAGCAGCAGAAATTGCCGAGGAGGTCACCTCCAGGTGGCGATCCGGAGCTGGGCCTTCCCAACCTGGATGATGAACAGAACCATACCTGTCTTCACCTGTCTTCTCTGGCCCCCGTTCCTTGGTTCTCTGGTTCTCTAGTTCTCTGGTTTAGGGGGTGGGGTGGCCGGGAGGGGGTCAGTTCATGACCCCCAGGCCGCGCCAGCGCTGGGCCCGGGTCGCGTCCACCTTGGGCGTGATCTCTCGGATGGCCTCGGACAGCGTCTCTATCTCCGCCTCCAGCCGGCGGCGGACCGACAGCTCTTCCAGCAGCCGCTGCTTGGCCCAGCGGCTCACCGCCAGGCGAGAGGCCACGAAGTCGGCAAGCGCGCCGGGGTCGCCCGGCATCCCGACCTGGCGAGTCCACTGGTTGGACGCCGCCAGGTAGAGGCGGTAGTGCTCGGCGAACAGGGCGGCCGCCGTGTCCGCCAGGCCCGCCACCTCCTCGCCCTCGGCGTCAGTCGGTTCCAGCAGCTCCACCTCTCCCACCAGGTACGGGCTTTCGCTGAGTTTGCGCAGGAGGCGAAACCGATGCTCGCCCAGGCAGGTCAGGTTCATGCGACCCTCGTCCAAGTGCTGGACGCGGCTGATGCGGGCTGCCGTCCCGGTCTCGAACGGCTCCGCGGCCCCGCCCACCTCCTCGCCCGAGCGGATGAGCAGCACGCCGAACAGTGAGGTGTTGTCCAGGCACCAGCGGATCATCAGCTTGTAACGCTCCTCGAAGATATGTATCGGGAGGGTTGCGCCGGGGAACAGGACCGAGTTGAGCGGGAATAGCGGTAGCTCCACTGCGCCCCGCCTAACCCGATGGCTGGTCCTGGCCCAGTATCCACCGCGCCCGCTTCTCGTCCGCGGACCGCACGTACAGCTCGAAGCTGGCGGGGAGGGAAGGCGCCACGCCGAGCGGCGTCAGCGGGTCGAGGCTCTTGACGTAAGGCTTGATGCCGTCCTGCTCCAGGGCGTCCTTCCAGACGTTGGCCTCGACCTCGTCGCGGGCCACAGCGATCTTCACCAGGGGATCAGGCTTGTCGGCGACCATGACAGAACAGGGGGCGCAAGAACAGTTTAGCACGGGAAAGAGGCGCGGCCTCAGGCGCCGCCGGTGGTGACTTTCACCGGCGCCACCGCTTGCTCGCCTTCGAACAGCGCCGTCACCGCGCCGCCGTCGTAGTACAGCGGGACGTACAGCGCACCCGGCTGCACGGCCTCGCTGATGCGCGCGCGGATCGTGAGCCTGCTGCCGTTGGCGCTGAGCGTTACCTCGTCCCCGTCGGCTATCCCCAGCTCCCGGGCGTCCGAGGGGTGTATCTCCACAAACTCCTCGCGGTGCAGCTTGTCCGCCTCCGGGGAGTGGACGGCGGCGCCATCGTAGCTGGTGTACAGGCTGCGGCCGCTGGTCAGCAGGAGGCTGTCGCCAGGCGATTTGGCGGCAGTGGCCGCGGGCTGAAGATCCGCCTTCTGCGGGCCCAGGCCGTTTGCCCCTATCGCGGTCTGGGCGCCGGACTCCATCTCAATGTAGGTGGAGCGTTCGTACAGCGGCACCAACTTCGCTATCTCCTCCATGATCTCCGAGGGGCCGGCGTAGTTGAGGCGCAGCTCGCCTACGTTGAGACGCTCCGCCAGCCGCGTCCCCAGCTCGCCCAGGATGCGCCAGGCCGGCTGGGCCTCTCCCTCCGGCGACGTGGCCGCGTGCAGGCGCATGACGCGCCGGTCGGCGCTTGTCGTCGTACCCTCTTTGGCGAAGGCGCCAACGTCCGGCAGGACGACGTGCGCCGCCCGCGCGGTGTCCGTGGGCAGGCTATCGATGACGCCGAGGAAGTCCAGGGACGAGAGGCGGTCTCGAATGCCTGACTTGGCCGCGGCGAAGAAGAGCGGGTTGTCGTTCATCACCAGCAGCGCCTTGAGCCTGCCGTCGCCTAGCATCTCGGCGAAGGTCAGGCCTGAGCCCGCGGCCACGGGCGCGCCCCAGGCTTGCTCGATGGCCTTGCGGGCGGACTCGTCGCCCGCCGGGCGGTATCCGGGGAGGTACTCGGCGGTGGCGCCGACGTCTCGCATGCCCCATACGTTTGCCTCCTGCGGCAGCACGAACAGCGAGCTGGGCGCCGCCTCGCCCAGAGCGGCCACGGCGACGTTGGCGGCGGCTGCGGTCAGTGCCCCGGCCTCCTGGGCGCCCAGGTGCGGCAGCGCCACGACCACAGAGAGCGGCTGCCAGTCCTTGTCCTCTTTGGCGGCGGTCAGGGCTCGGGCGGCGCCCGGAAGCGTCTTCGCCACCTGAGGCGACGGCTCGGCGCTTTCGCCATTCCCCTGCAGGGCCTCCGCGAGGGCCGCCACGGCGGCCGCCTCTTCGCCCGGGCGGGGCTGGACCCATCCGTCCGCGAAGTCGCACAGCTCGCCGCGGCGTGCGCTGACCACGACCAGCCGGGCGCCGTTGTTAACGACGGCGTCCTTGCAGCGCAGGCAGGCGACGTTGTGGCTGGATTCCAGGTCGTCCGCGATGACCAGGATGGTCTTGGACCGCGCGATCTGGGTCATGTCGGCGGGCAGCACCTCGCTGCCGAAGGCCCGCCGCAGCGACTCGCAGGCGGCGCGGGCCACGGGGCCGGCGGTGGAATCGATGTTGTTCGTGCCCACGACCGCGCGGGCGACCTTCTGGAGCAGGTAGTTCTCCTCGTTCGTGGCCAGGGGCGAGCCCAGGAAGCCGATCGCCTCCGGCCCATGCTTCTCGCGCACCTCGGTGAGGCGGGCGGCCGCGAACTCCAGCGCCTCGTCCCAGGTCGCCGGCTCCTGGCCCGCCTGCGGCGGGCGGATGAGCGGCTGCGACAGCCGCTGCGACGGCTTCACCGCGTCGTAGTGGAAGCGGCCGCGCACGCAGAGCTGGTTGGCGCTCACCGGGTTGGCGGTGGCGTCCGGCCTGACGATGACGCCCCGCCCCTGGCGGGAGCCCATGCTGATGCTGCAGCCGACGCTGCAGGAGGTGCAGGTGGTGGCGGTCCAGCGCTCCGTCTGGGTGGCCGACCACTTGTTGGGGTGCTCCATGAGGGTCGCAGTGGGGCAGACGTCGATGCAGGCGCCGCAGAAGTCGCAGTTGGAGTCGTGCACCGCGCCCCCGGCGCCGAACTCGATGCGGGTGGAGAAGCCGCGGCCGGCCAGGGTGATCGCGCCGGTGTGGCGTAGCTGGTCGCAGGCGCGTACGCAGCGGGTGCAGATGATGCACATCTGAGGGTCGAACTCCAGGAACGGGTTGGCGCGGTCCGCCTCCGGCTGCTGCATCTCGTAGTAGGTGCGGTCTTCGCCCTCCCAGGGCTCGTAGCCGGCCATCTCCACCATCTCGCACGTGGTCTGGAGCTCGCAGCGGTAGTTCTTGGAGCAGGTGACGCAGCGATGGGTGACGACGTTGTCGCGGAGGCAGGTGTCGCCGGGCTTGCACTTGACCACGCGGTGGCAGGTCAGGCAGCGGTCGGAGTGGTAAGAGAGGATGAGTGAGAGGACGGCCTGGCGCGCCTCCTTGGCCTGGCTGGTGTCGGTGCGGACGACCATGCCGTCGCTGACCGTGGCGGTGCAGGAGAGCTGGAGAGCTGGCGCGCCCTCGATCTCCACCAGGCAGGTGCGGCAGCCGGCGTAGGCTGGGAGGCCGTCTATGTAGCAGAGGTTGGAGATGAAGACGCCGGCGTTCTTGATCACCTCGACGAGGGGTGCGCCTTCGGGC
>MGNZ01000151.1:5245-5485 GCA_001795235.1 Chloroflexi bacterium RBG_16_64_32
GCAGAGGCCGCAGTACATGCACAGGCGCATGTCGATCTCGTAGCGTTCGACGTTATAGCTGCCGTCCAGCCTCGGGCTGGTCTGGACGAGGATGCAGCCGTCGGGACAGGCCTGGGCGCAGGTGGAGCAGCCGGTGCAGCGCTCCTCGAACCAGAGGAGGTTGGTGCGGGCGTTGACGGGGATCGGCCGGGCCTCCTCCGGGTACTTGATGGTGAACGGCTCGCGGAAGAGGGTACGGAG
>MGNZ01000152.1:0-23100 GCA_001795235.1 Chloroflexi bacterium RBG_16_64_32
CGATCTCCGCGATCCAAGAGATGAGGAGAATCGGCGTACAGCAGACGGTGCTGCTCACGGGCGACAACCCTCGAGTGGCGATCTCCGCGATCCAAGAGATGAGGAGAATCGGCGTACAGCAGACGGTGCTGCTCACGGGCGACAACCCTCGAGTGGCGGCCGCCATCGCCAAGCAGGTCGGCCTGACGACGGTCCGGGCGGAGCTCCTCCCGGAGGACAAAGCCATGGCTGTCCAGGCGCTCAACCGCGAGTTCGGTCCAACCGGAATGGTGGGGGACGGAGTCAACGACGCGCCGGCGCTCGCCAATGCGACGGTGGGGATCGCCATGGGGGGCGCCGGCACGGATGTGGCGCTGGAGACCGCCGACGTGGCCTTGATGGCGAATGACCTGTCGAAGTTGCCCTTCGCTGTCGGGCTGGGCCGGGCCACCCGCGCCGTCGTCCTACAGAACCTTGTCCTTTCGATCTCGGCCGTAGGCTTGCTGATCCTGGCGGCGCTGACAGGGGTAATAGGGATCGGCGCCGCCGTCGTCGCCCACGAGAGCGTAACCCTCATTGTGGTCTTCAACGCCCTGCGGCTGCTTGATTATCGGCCCCCAGCGAGAGGGTAGAGAGCGTCATTCTAGGCCCGCCCGTGGATCGGTTGGTTGCGGTCACCGCCGGAGTCCTTGTCGCTGTCATCGTCGTCAGTTGGATGGCAACTCTTCGCACCGCGAGGGAACCTCCGGCGGGCTCGAGCCTGTGGTTTGGGCTGCCTGCCCTGGCTCAGTTGGGGCTCGGACTCGGCAGCCTTGCGCTGACCGTCTACCTTGGCTATCTGCTCTGGATCCCACTCCCCCTGGCCTTGCCGGCCTGGATGGCCTCATCCCTGCGCGCACTCGGGCTGGGCGTCTACCTCGGCGGCTTGGGCCTGGCGTTGTGGGCCCGCTGGTCGTTGGGCGAGATGTACGGGGTGAGCACAAGCTCCGCAACGCAACTACAGGTGAATCACCAGTTGATCCAGCGCGGTCCATACGCGGGATTGCGCCACCCGATGTACCTTGGCTACTGGCTGCTGTTCGCTGGGGTCTTGCTGATCTATCGGACCTGGACACCGGTCTTACTACTGGCGATCTTCGTGCCGGCGTTCTGCCGCCGGGCGCGACGGGAGGAGACCGCGCTCGAAGAGAGGTTTGGCCAGGAATGGATAAAGTACAAGGCCCACACCGGGTTTATGATCCCGTTCGTGTGAGGGAACGCCCAGTCCCACACCGCACTTGCGGAACACTGGCGTCGGCGTGACAGGAACTGGGCGAATCCTGAGTCAGGCATCGGGGCATCACCGCATCCGGCCGCCGCAATCCTACTGAGTCGTATCATGCTGCTCCTCGCGTTTCTGCCGCGAGACGCTTGACCAGGATCCACTGCCCACCACCAGTCACCGTCCGACCCGCATCACCGCTCTACCGCGGCAACGTTCTCGTGGCGCCGAACGGATGCTGCCTGATCTCGCTGGCCTTGGAGGTTCGTGAATGGACATGTTGACTGCCTTCGGCGCAATAGCCGTTAGTGTCATGCTGGTGTCATACGCGCTCGAGTCCCGATCCACATCTTGGGTCTTTGTATTCGCAATCGGGTGTGCTGCCTCTTCGCTGTACGGCGCCCTTGCCGGCACGTGGCCCTTTGCGGTGGTGGAGGGTGTCTGGGCTGTCGTCGCCTTGAGACGCTGGTCCGCGCGGCGCCGAGCCAAGAACGCCGCCCAGCAATCCACTCGCCTCGCTGGTCCATCCGCCAATGGCTAGTGCCAACCGGCCTTCCCCGCTACCTAACACCTTGCTGAGGCCGACCCTGCGGGCGAGCGGCAGAGAAGATGCCCTGTCGACTGCCTCCGGTGACTCATGATCGCCGCTGATGTAGCCTTGCCTTCGAACAGGCAAGGCACCTTATGTCTGTTGCTTGGCCCCAGAGGACGGTCAAGGGTCTGGATCCGCCAGGCAGTCGGAAAACAGCAGGCCCTTATGCGGAATCCGGCGAGAGGCGAGTAAGGGTCTGAATCGCCAGGGTCGGGTCTGCAAGACCCTCATTCGTGGGTTTCCCTCGCTGCGCTCGGGACTTCGCAAGTCCCACCGTCGCCTCTTCGATCCTCTCGTCCTATTCGCGGGTTTCCCTCTCTTCGGTGACGCCCACCCTCTCCACCCGCCAACGGGCGTGACCGGGCGCTCCCACAATCGCGCAGCATCCCGGTGCGAGGCGGAGGGAGAACGGCGCGCCCCACCCCGATCAACTCAAGAGACGAATAGGGCCCGCTCCTTCCCCTGATACCTGGAACCGGGTTGTCGGCCAGTGCTCCGTCGCGTCTGGACCACCGGGGCTAGAATCTGTCCGGGAGGACCGGCCCCGTCGGTGACCCGTGAAGCCGGGATCCCAGTAACTCAATCCCGAAGGAGGCCCCGAACTCGTTGCTCGCTTCTCTGAGCGCCCCGTTTCACCATGACGGAAGAGTGGATCGCCTGACGCTGGCACTGTTCCTGGCCATCAACGGGCTGGTGCTCGCCAATTCCGTCCTGCACGATCCGGGAATCGGGTATGACGCGGTGGACCACCTTCGGTACATCCGAACCCTGCCGCTGCGGATGCCGTCAGAAGCGGACACGCGGGAGTTTTTCTCGCCTCCCCTGCCGTACCTCGTTCCTTCGCTGGTCGACGAGGCGTGTCTGACCTGGACCGGAGAGGTCCCGATGGCGGGCGCCATGGACGACTGCCTGCGACTGGCCGGCAAAGCCGCGCAGTTCTCGAGCTTCCTGCTCTCCCTCGGAGTGACATTCCTGTTCCTCAAAATCGGCGAGACGGTGCGACCGGGAAATCGCTTCTGGGAGGCCTCGGCTCTCCTGCTGTTGGGTGTGATGACGGTCTACTATAAGACGTTTGCCCAGGTCCGCGGTGAGCCCTATGTGGTCTTGTTCACCGTGTGGGGGCTGTACCTCCTGGCAAGGATCGTGATGCAGCCGGATCGAGTAGCGGCGCGCACCGCTGTTGGACTCGGTGTGATCCTGGGCCTGCTGGGGCTAAGTCGCCAATGGGGATTCATGCTGTTTCCCGCCATCCTGGGACTGATGATTCTCGCCTGGGCGGCGGATCGCCTCTATCGGGCCCGCATCGTGAAGGCGCTTGCCGCAAGCCTTGCGATTGCCCTGGCGATTTGCGGTTGGTTCTACGTGGGCCTGTTCGCCACGTATGGCTCCTTCACCGCCTTCAATCGCGCCGCGCGCCCGTTTGCCTTCTCCAATCAGCCCCTCGCCTTCTATCGCAACACCGGCCTGAAGGACTTGTGGCTGTTCCGGTCGCCGACGCGCGGTACCTTCGACAATCAGTTATTCCCCACGTTCTATTCCGAAGTGTGGGGGGACTACTGGGGATACTTCGTATTGATCCCTGAGCGCGCCTCGCTCAGCGACGACCGCTACCAGCAAAACGCCGACCGGATGAATCCTTACCTCGGACGGGCGAACGCCGCAGCCATACTCCCGAGCCTCGTGTTTGCCGCGGGAGTCGTGACCGGTCTGTTCTCCTTCTCGCGCCGGCGAAGGGCGGAGGGAGAAGAGAGCGGCCGGGCGCTGTTCACGGCACTGCTGCTGATGTTCGGTGGAGGAGCGTTCCTCCTCTATCTCTATTTCCTGATCCGCTTCACGTCCGTCGCACCCGACACCACCATCAAGGCGACCTTCGTACTGCAGGCGCTGCTGGTATTGCCCCTCCTCGGGGCGGAGTTTCTGGAACGGGTGAGGACACGCCTGCCACTCGCTTACGTCGCCAGCCTGGTCGCGCTTGCCCTGGTGTGGTTGCACAACCTTCCGACGATGATCACGCAATACCGGTTGTAGGGCTCCATCGCGAATCATGCGGCGCCGGGGAATGGGTTGTGTGGTTTGATAGGATCGGTGGACGCGAACATCTTCTATGAGTCCGTCCAGAGCATCCTGGCCAATACGCGAACAAGTTCCGATAGAGGATGAGCAACCACCTGGAATGACATCGAGCTTTCGGAGTGACGCCCCTCACGCAGCAAGACACCGAACGTGGTCTCGTTGGCTGCCCGATTCGATCGCGCTTGCGGGGATCGCGGCCTACGGGATCCTCGCCTACGGCCAAGTCCATGGTCAAGCGTCCGTGCTCGATGAAGGCCTGTACCTGGTCAAAGGCTTCCTCTTTGCCCAGGGGGTCTACCGCCCCTTCCAGGACTACGGGCCGTTGACAAACCACATGCCTCTCGCGTTCCTGATCCCCGGCTGGGTTCAAATGGTCTGGGGAGAAGGCATCCGCACCGGGCGTTTCTATGCGCTTGCCCTGGGGGTCGTGATGATGATCCTCCTCTGGCGGACATGTCGCCGTGAGGGGAGTCCGGCATGGTCCGTGGTTTCTGTCTGGGCCGTTCCTCTGAACGCGTCGTTGGTCAAGATTTACAGCCAAGCTATTTCCCAGGTCCTGGTGATCACCCTGATCATGAGCATGCTCTATCTCGGCCTGGGCGGAGGCCGCAAGGTCTGGCAGACCACTGTCGCCGCGGCGTTGGCTGGGGCACTCTGGATGACCAGGATCAACCTGCTCCCAGTCCTTCCGCTGCTCATAGGATATCTCTGGCTCAGCCATGGCCGTCGCGTCGGCTTCTTGGCAGGCATTGCCGGCGGAGGCATCGTTGTGCTCGGCCACGCGATCTACTGGCCCGAGATACTGAAACTCTGGGCGAAATGGCTTCCCCGGGCGTTAACGCCGTTCCTCGACTCCTTTAGGGATTCGGCCGGCGGAATCGAGGCCTGGGGGGTCCGTATTTCCGCGGCGCAGGGTTGGGGCATTGTGATCGACAGCTTCCGGAAACACCTTCTGCCTCTAGCCGGCGCCATCTGGGCCGGGCTCAGCTTTCCAGGGGCGAGCAGCGAACCTGAGGAGAGGCAGCGCACCCGCGACGCATTGTTCTTGGGCACTCTCCTGGTCGTCCTCACTGTCCTGCATGGGTACGCCACCTTGGGGCTGACCTACTGCCCTTACTGCCTGATGAATTACCTGGGCTTCTTCTCCCCCATTGGGCTGGTCCTCCTGGCCATCGCGGGGGCGCACTGGCCCCCGAGGTTGAGTAGGCCGCGCCGCATCGCCAGTCTGGCGTTTCTGATCCTGATCCCCTTCGCCGCGGGATTGACTTTCGACGGCCGCCTGGCCGACTCGGTCCTCTCCTTCCAGTTGCCGCGCGCCTCCTTGGCGGCGCTCCGTCCGGGCACCATCGAACTTGGGGACCTCGTCAGCAGCAGCATCGGCCTCTCCCGAACGGACTCGGCCATATGGCTTCCTTACGGGATCGTGTCCGCCGCGGCGCTCTGCCTTGCGGGGATTTCGTTGGCATTCCTCTTCCGCCGGCGCCGCGAGGCGACTCGGCGTTTGCAGCGGTCGGCAACCACCGGACTCCTGGTCCTCGTCCTGGCGGCGGCCACCATCCGTTTTGGCAACACGTATTCCTACTATGATTGCGGGCTGGACGTGATCCAGGCCGAGGAGGCGGCCGGAGCCGATCTCCAGGCGAAAGTCACCTCAAGCGCCCTGCTCTACTGGGGAGCCTCAGGGCTCTCGCCCGTTCCCCTGCTCTACCTTGACAACCCACGGTTGTTCCCCCCGCAGTTGAATGGGATCTACACGTTTCGTCTCGGCGGGGAACCGGCCGTATTGCATCGCTTTAGCTACTGGAGTCAAGCGTTGGCGGAAGACTGGCTGGCGGCCGCAGACTTCGTCCTGGTCGATGTCGGCTCCTATGGCGGCTGGCTCTCGGCGGCGCTTGCCTCCGAGCGTTACGATGAGATTCTGCGGACGCCTCCAACGAACCCCTGTCGGGCCGATTCGGCGATCATGATCTTCCGGCGTGTTTCGGACGGATCGTAACCTCCCCCCTGGGGCTGCGACCTGCTGACCTCGCCGGCGCCGCCTGACTGCGAGCCCGAAGACTGCGCGTTGCCTGGTCGCAGACGACAGTCAAGGGGCCGAGTTGATCGTCGACTGCTACCGGGGCGACAGGCAGCGCCCGGGAGTTGTCACCAGGGCAGCCTTACTGCTGCCGGGTCTTGCGCCTCTCGTTGAGCACGTCCACGACGACGGCGAGGATGAGCAGGGCCCCGGTCACGAGATTCTGCCAGTAGACATCGACCCCCAGCAGATTCAACGCGTTGGCCAGAAACCCCATGAAGAGGGCGCCCAGGAAGGCTCCCAAGACCGAGCCTTCACCGCCACTGAGACTCGCCCCCCCAATGATCGCCGCCGTGATGACCCGTAATTCCAGGCCGACGCCGATGGTCACGGAGGCAGAACCAAAACGGCCCGTGATCATCAATCCGGCCACACCCGCCAGAACGGCAACCAGACAGTAGTTGAAGATCTTGACCAGGTCGACGTTGATCCCCGAGAGTCGAGCCGCCCGCTCATTGCCGCCGATGTAGTACGACTGACGAAAGAACCGTGAGTTCCGCACCAGGATCTCACCCACGATCACCAGGAAGAGCATGACGAATATCGGGTGTTGCACGCCGTACAGCCGGCCTTGGCCGATGACGGTGAATGAACTCGGGAGGTTGAGGACGGCCCGCCCGTGGGCGATGACCAGCAGGAGACCACGGACGACCATTGCCGTGCCGAGGGTCGTGATAAAAGGATTGATTCCCATGCGAGTGACGAGCAGCCCGTTGGCCAGCCCGACCATCTGGGCCGCCATCAATCCCAGGATCATCGCCGGAACCGCCGGCACGCCGGCGTTCAAGCACAGACCGGTAACCACGCCGGTGAAGGCCAGCGTCGAGCCGACCGAGAGATCGAACCCACCCGAGATCAGGAGGATCGCCATCCCAATCGTGATCGTCCCCTCCATCGAAAGAGCGATCAAGATGGCTTCGATGTTCGCCAGGCTAAGAAAGACGGGCGAGACGATGCTCATGATGATGCCCGCGACGAGGAGCACAATCACCAAGGCAGCCTCGCGTTGGCCGATCAGGCTACCTAGGCGATCTCTTGGCGACGGACGGGGTGGCTCGAGACTATTCACGTCCTACACCTGATCGCTCGCACGGGTTGCCGGGCGCCACCCTTGCGGGGCCCCGGGACAACGCCAGCTCCATAAGGCTCTTCCCTTGGCGGAATCTCTCTGGCCTGTCGATCATCGAAGGCACGCCCTTCACCCTCCCTGCGGCTTTCCATTGGCGTTTTCACTGGCCAACCCGGCCGCGCGCGCTAGGATCGTCTCCTCGTTGAAGTCTTCTCGGCCAGCCTCCCAGGTGATCCTGCCTTCGTGGATCACCAGGATGCGATCGCACATGCCAATGAGCTCAGCCATGTCGGATGAGATAAGGATGACTCCGGTACCTTCGGCGGCAAACTGCAGGATCTTCTGGTAGATCTCGGCGCGGGCGCCGACGTCCACGCCGCGCGTCGGTTCGTCGAAAATGATGACCTCGGGGCGGATCCCCATCCACGTCGCCACCAGTACCTTCTGTTGATTCCCGCCGGAGAGGTTGAGGACTTTCTTGGAGATCGAGGGGGTGTCGATGGCGTACTCGGCAACGACCCTTCCAGCGTAGGTCTCCATCTTCCGCTTGAGGAGCGCTCCAAGTCGCGTCGTGAATTCAGACAGATTGGGGGCGACCAAGTTGTCTTCCACGGACATCGTCAGGAACAACCCCTGTGCTTTGCGGTCTTCGGTGAGATAGACAATCCCCTTGTGGATGGCATCCTGGGGGTGAACAATGGTCAGTTCCTCGCCATTGAGGTAGATGTGCCCCGAGTCGACCGGGTCGGCTCCGAAAATCGACCTTCCGATCTCCGTCCGACGGGCGCCGACCAGGCCCGCCATCCCCAGGATCTCCCCCCGGTGCAACTCGAAACTGATCCCGCTAAAATGGCGCTTCCTCCCCAACCTTTCGATCTTGAAGTAGGCTTCCCCCAGAACGCGCTCCGTGCGCTCGCCATAAAGACTGGAAATCTGCCGGCCCACCATCATCGCCACAAGCTCATCCTCGGACACCTCGTCGACCTTCTTGCTGCCAACGAGCTCGCCGTCGCGCAGAACGACCACCCGGCTGGCTATCGAGAACACCTCGAAGAGCTTGTGGGTGACATAGATGAACGACATCCCCTGTTTCTGCAGCTTGCGGATGCTCTCGAAAAGGTAGACCGACTCCCCCTCCGTGAGAGACGAGGTGGGCTCATCCAGGATGAGGACTTTGGGATTCGTCGAGATCGCCTTGAGGATCTCCAGGATCTGCTGCTGGCCTATCGAGAGATGTTTGACCAGACGCCGGGGACTGACGGCGAGTTCGAAACGCCTCAGAAATGTCTCGCTGTCGGCATAGAGCGCTCGCCAATCGATCATTTTGAGCGGCCCGACCGGTTGGCGGTTGGCAAAGATGTTCTCGGCCACAGACAGGCTTCCAACGAGCGACAGCTCTTGGGGCACGACACTGATGCCGGCACGTATGGCGTCTTCGGGTGAGCTGAAGGAAACCGTCTGGCCTTCCAGAAGAATCCGTCCTTCATCGGGTCGAAGGGAGCCGCCGAGAATATGCATCAGGGTGCTCTTTCCGGCGCCGTTCTCCCCAACCAACGCCAGGATCTCACCCCGCTCCAGGGTCAGGCTGAGGTGATCGACCGCCAGGATCCCTGGGAACGACTTCGTGATGCTCTCGGCTCTCAGCACCTCGGCCATCAGGACCTCGATATTGAATGGGGCGGGAACTCCCCGCCCCATTCCATTGGAGAACCAGGACAACCGCTACTGTGAGTACAGTTGGTTGGCGTCCAAGAAGTACTGCAGGTTGGTCTTGTCGATGTAGTTGACCGCCATGTAGACGGTCGTCGGGCCGGAGGGCGCGTTGGCCGCGGCGTTGTCGGTCGTCAGCGGCGCTTGGTGATGGTTATAGTTGAAAAGGGTCTGCAGCGCCCAGAAGGCCATCGCCGCGTCGTCTTGGGCCACCGTGCCGGTCAGCGTGCCGTTCTGGATGGCCTGCAGGACGTCTGAGTTGCGGTCCATGGCGACGGTCAAGATCTCACCCGTCTTCCCGGCTTCGGAGACTGCGGTGGCGGCGCCAATCCCGCCCGTCGAGTCGGTGCCGACGAAGGCCGCCAGGTCCGGGTTGCGCGTCAGGATGTCCTTAGCCACACTGATCGCCGTGGCGGTATCCGCCTTGGTGTCGCCAACCTGGACGACTTCGATGCCCGGATAGGCCGCGAACGCCGCCCGGAAGCCTTCTTCACGATCGTTGAACATCTGGGTTCCCGGGATACTCAGGATGGCGATCTCCCCGGTTCCCCCCAACGCCTCGGCCACGTGAAGGCCACCCACGTACCCGAGATCGAACTGATGGGAACCGACAAAGGCGATCCGCTGGGACGTGGGAAGGTCGCCTAGAATCGTCACAACCGGAATCCCGGCGTCCGAAGCCTTGTTGATCTCCGGTATCAGTGACGGGTCAACGCCAAAGACAACGATCCCCTTGGGCTTCTTGGCGATCGCTTGGTCGAAGGCGGCCACCTGGGCGTTGACATCGAAGTCCGGCGGTCCGACATAGGTCGCCGTGACACCCAGGGTATCGCCGGCCCACTGCCAGCCGTATTTGTGGGCGTTGAAGAACTCGAGGTTGCCCATCATCGAGACATAGATGTACTCCTCGCCCGAGGTGTCGACGTCGGCCCCAGCTGGGGCCGGCGCCGCAGCCGGCGCGCACGCGGCCAGCAGAAGGGCCGCCGCAAACAGCAAGCCGATGCTCGTGCGGATGGTTGAGTGATTCATGGTTACCTCTTTCTTTCTTTTCTTGGGAATTGAACTCAGGTCGTCGGTTCGAATCACGCCCTGGAGGGTTGGCGAATAGTCCCGTCCTTTCCCAGGCAGGCCAGGAGGCTTGCTCTCGTTTCACCAAGTGTGATCATGTGAAGCGTTCGCTCACATTCGATTCCGGCGATGCTCACGCTTTCCGCGCGGCCTGGATGACCTCCACGTTCAGGTCGTCCGAGATCCCTCCCCACATGAGTCGTCCTCCAGGCACCGCCCGGTTGTCGCAGAAGAGCTCGATCCGATTGCCGTCCGGATCGGCGAAGTACATCGCCCAACTGATGCCGTTGTCGATCGGCTTCACGTTTACCCCGGACTTCGACAGACCCACGAACGCCTCGGCAAAGGCCCTCTTATCCGGCAGCTCGAAAGCCAGGTGTTCGAACCCCTCGCTCTCGGGCGATGGCGACGGGCCCGTCCCTTTCACCTTCATCAGCGCGATTTCGTGATGGGCGTCGCTGCAGCTCAGGAAGGCATAGTCGTCGCCGACCCTCTCGGTGAGGGTCATCTGGAGGTGACCTGTGTAGAAAACGATAGCCCGTTCGACGTCCCGGACCTTGAAACGCAGATGCCCGATCTTCATGCCGCCATCCCCTCCAACGTCGCGCTTCGCCCGTCACGGCTTCGGCCTCGGGTGCCTCACCATGACTCCAGGAGGGCCGTCATGCCGTTGTCAACCATCAGGGAGGCCCCGGTGATGTAGGAGGCCTCGTCACTGGCCAGGAAGGCCGCCGCCTCACCGACCTCTTCCGGGTTGCCGAGTCGCCCCAACACCTGACGTCGTTCAACGGCCTGCTTGGCTTTCCCGGGGTCAGGATCGCCAGCGAAGATGCCCTGGATGAGCGGCGTATAGATCCACCCCGGGCAGATGGCGTTGACCCGGATCTTGTCTTTGCCATAGTCAATGGCCATCACCCGCGTCAGGGTGACCACCCCGCCCTTGCTGGCTGCGTACGGCGCCGTGCCGCCCACGTTCTGGTACGAGTGGACTGAGGCGATGTTGACGATCGCCCCTCCGCCAGAGGCTTTGATGTGGGGGATGGCATACTTCGAGCAAAGGAAGACACCCCGCAGGTTAACCGCCATGCAGCGATCCCACTCCTCGGTCGAGGTGTCGAGCACGGTCTTGTACACGCCGATGCCGGCGTTGTTGACCAGAACGTGGAGGGTCTTGAATCGATCCACGGTTTCATCCACCATCCGTTGGATCGCCTCCTCCTTGGCGACGTCGCATTCGATGAAGATCGGCCCGGCGCCATCTCTCTTCAGCTCGGCGGCGGCCTTGGTGCCTTCGGACCGATTGACGTCGGCGATGACAACCTTGGCGCCCTCTCGAAGAAAGACGGCGGCGATCCCCTTCCCGATCCCCATGGCGCCGCCCGTGACAATGGCAACCTTGTTCTCGAGTTTCATGAGGCAGCCTCCTGCACATGCGTGATCGTTGCTCGCATGCCGCGTCTCTACCAGGGCTTCCGCGGCGTCGACAGAAACATGGGGCCATCCGCTCCGACGGCGACGTTGTCCTCGATGCGAATCCCGCCAAATCCTTCGATGTAGACCCCCGGCTCGACGCTCGTCACCATCCCTTCCTGCAGGACACCATCGGCCCCGGGCATCAGGAACGGAACGAATTCGTGATAGCGCAGGCCCACCCCATGTCCGGTGATATGGACGAAATACTCGGCCAGTTTTGCCTTCTCGAGGACACGCCGGGCGGCGGCGTCCGGATCCGAGAACAGCGCCCCCGGGCGGAGCTCGCGCGCCGCAGCCTGCTGTGCCTCCAGGACCGCGTTGTGGACTTCCTTCTGGCGGACCGTCGGCTCCCCGGCCACGGCGACATAGGTGAGATCCGACCAGTACCCGTCAACGACCGTGGCCAGCTCGACCATCACCACATCGCCTTCCTCGACCCTTCGTACGCTGGAGGGGACGAGAAGCGTTCCTTTCGTACTTCCCACAGGGCCGGTGCCCACTTCGGCCATGGCCCGGACCAGCCTGGCCCCTTTATGGCCTGGTCCATCCCCCCGGATCTTGGCTTCAACCACCGCCCCGACTTGGGCCTCCGTCATGCCCGGCTCCAGGCGGGCCAGAAACTCGCGCATGCCCATCTCGGCAACCTCGTTGGCCAGGCGAAGCTTGCGCAGCTCGTAAGGCGTCTTGCACGTGCGCACCGACTGTAGGAAGGCCGCCGCGTCGACGAGCTCGCAGCCGGCGAACACGTCGTCCAGCATCACTTTCCATGGCTGTGCGGGAACCACCGGCTCGGCTGCCCGATAACTCGGCCCCACCACTTCAAAACTCTGCTCGATCCCGATCCTCGCCGATCTCAGACCGAGTTCCTGCTTCGCCTGCGAGAGTAGTCGACGATAGTTGGCATACAGATCGCCGTCCTTTAGGAGCCCCCACCCAAAGCTCGAGACCCGGGCCCAGGCTGGGTCGGCATAGTCGACCTCGACCTCCGGCACGAACAAGATGGACTTCCCGTCTTTGGTGAAGACGGCCACCGAAAACGCGTGGTGGGGCCAGTAGTCGGTCAGATACACGACGTTCTCGGGCAGCCTGCAAATCAACGCGTCCAACCTGGCGGATACCATCTCCCGCCGGACGCGGTCTAGACGATCAACATCGGGAGCTTTCATCGGATCCTCCTGCATCCCTATCGATCTCGAGCGAAGGCCTTGATCGCCCGAGGGAAGCTCTTGGCGTCCCACGGCGAGGTGCCCGGGGTGCCCCGGCAACCTACGATTTCACCTGGCCGTCTCGATCGATCCGGCTTACACCCTCTCCCTCGTAAGCCACCGCCACAAGGTCGGTCAGGATGATCTCGCCCGGCTTCATCACCCGGGCGCTTCCGTTTTCGATCGCCTTCGCGACCCCGGCGGGCGGGTAGCTGGTGAAGGGCTCAAGGGCGCAGTTGTACGTGCGGCCATACCACGGATAGTCGTTGTGCCCTCCGTAAACCTGCCACATCCACAGGTACTTGAAAAGGTCGGCGTCCCAGGCCATGCCAAAGCCCACGCCCAGGCGAGGGTTGCTGAGGCCGTACCACCCCTCCTTGAGAGTCTTGAAGAAGACCACATCGACGGATCGCGCATCCTTGCCGAGCACCTGTCGGATGTCTTCAAGTTTCTCTGTCCGGCGATTCATGACCTGCGGGAAGTCGTAACCGTCGCCGGGTTCCCACAGTCCGTTGCGGTGGTATGCCAGCACCTCGACCTTCCCGGCCGGCGCGTCGACCCGGCAGGACTCGTCCAGGAACGGCTCGCCGAAGGCCGGGTGATGTCCCCACATGATGGCGTAGTCTTCACCGGACTCGTTCTCGAGCCTCTCGTTGATGTACAGGCATGCTTTGCCCCGCTCCAAAGAGAGGACCCTCTCAAGATTCAAGGGTGAACGATAGCAGCGGGTCCTTGTCTTCAGGGACACTCGCTCGGGCGTATCCTCCAGAAGCTCAGCTTCGAAAGGCAGAAGCGAGACCTCTCCATGGAGCCCTTGCGAAGCGCCCAAGTACGGCTCGGCCGCCCAACCGGCCGACGGGAGTACCTCCTGCCATCCGCCGTAGTAGTAGTCATGGAAGGCGCCTTCGGGCAGCGCGCCGGTCGCGACGAAGGCCGGTCGCATCGCAATTGGGGACTGCCAGAGGAAATCCAGATCGCGCGGCTTGTAGGTGAACTCGAAGATGTCGGCCCCTTTGTCGAGGAGGATGCCGACCCGTATCAGATCGTTCTCCAGGAACGCCACCCGCATGCCTTTGTAGGTGTAGTCCAGCGACATCCGGCATCCTTGCTTTCTTCCCCAGGTGTACATGTTGGATCCTCCGCGCGGCTCGGGTTTCCCCGGCCTCGGTCGGTCGTCACCCTCTTCGTTGGGCCGGATCGACATCCGGCTCTTCTCCATCCGGATCCGCCGAGGCCGGCGCCCGGCCAACCACCCGTGACCATGTCTTCCCAATGAGCCGGCCGAAGTCAGCCCGCCACATGTCGATGAAGACCGCCAGAAGGATGATCACGCCCAGGGTGATGTTCTGCCACGATGTTGGCACGGCGTTCAGATTCAACCCGTTCTGGACGACGACGATGATTGCTGCGCCGATCACCGTGCCGAAGATGTGACCGTATCCGCCGGCCAGGCTGGCGCCACCGACCACGGCTGCTCCGATGGCTTGCAGCTCCGTTCCTACACCGTAGTTGGGCGAGCCGGAGTTCAGGCGGGCCGTCATCAGGATCGATGCGATGCCGACCATCAGGCCGGCGATGACGAATGCCATCAGTCGAGTCTGGTTGACGTTGATCCCGGAGAGCCTGGCGGCGGAGGCGTTGCCGCCGATGGCATAGATCTTCCTACCGTTCGGTGTGTACTTCAGGAATCCCCAGGCTATGAGGTAGAGGATCAAGACGTAAAAGAACGGCAGGGCGATCCCGAACAGCTTCCCGTAGAACCACGGCTCAAGAGAGTCGGAAACCGAGAAGATGGGCGACCCATCATTGAAGAGGAACGCGATCCCACGGTAGATGCTCAAGGTGGCGAGGGTCACGATGAAGGATGGGATTCGGCCGTACGATGAGAGGAACCCGTTGACGGCGCCCAGGAGGATGCTCATGACCAGAACGACGGCGATCGCCGAGGGCACGGACATTCCCTCGAACTTGATCAGGGAAGCCATGATCATGGTGAGCAGTGCCATGGCTGCCCCCGGGGAAAGGTCGATCCCGCCCGTCAGGATGACCAGCGTCGAACCCACGGCGACGATAGCCACAATGCTCGCCTGCAGCGCGACATTGTTGAGGTTGTCCAGACCTATGAATCGATCCGTCGACAACGCGACGGCGGTTGAGACAATTATCAGAGAGATGATCGGCCCCATCACCGGCAGGCGTGATAGAAATGACCTTCTAGGTCTCATCAAGCCGTCCTTTGGCGGGTTGCCTGGATCGTGATGCCAGCTCAAGCAGCCTGTACTCGGTCAATTGGCTGGAGGGCAGGATCTGGAGGATTTGCTTGTTGCGGACGATTGCGATTCGATCACTCATCGCCAACAACTCCGGGTAGTCGGAACTGATAAGCAAGATGCCGATCCCCAGCGCCGTCAGCTCGTTGATGATCTTGTAGACCTCGATCCGCGCCCCGACATCCACCCCCTGGGTTGGCTCATCCAGGATCAGCAGGCGGGCCTTCGAGAACAACCAGCGGGCGAGGATCACCTTCTGCTGGTTCCCGCCGGATAGATACTGCACGGTGCGTTCCATCCCGGCCTGGCTGATCGAGAGCTTGCCGAAGTACTCCTTGCTGTAGCGCGCTTCACGCCTCAAATCGAGCAGGGGGCCGTAGAACAATGCCGCCAGGTTGGCGATGGTGATGTTCTCGGGGCCGCGGAAGTTCATGAACAACCCATCGGCCTTACGGTTCTCGGGAACCAGCGCGACGCCGTTGGCGATTGCCTGCTTCGGCGACTTGAACCTCACGGCGCGACCGTCGAGGCGGATCACTCCAGCGGTCGGGCGATCAACCCCGAAGAGCGCTCGGGCGATTTCCGTCCGCCCGGAGCCGACCATACCGCCCAGGCCAAGCACCTCCCCGGCATGAACCGAGAAGCTCACCTCCCTGACACCGAGCTCGGTAGTGAGCCCCTCGACTTCCAGGCACAGCCGCGGCTGGGCGTGATGCTGCTTGGGATAATGCTCGGTGACTTCCGTTCCGAGCATTTGCATGACCACGGCATCGACATTCGACTCACGAACCGGGCTGCTGCCTGCCAGACGGCCGTCCTTGAGCACGCTGATACGATCGGCGATCTGGAAGACCTCGTCGATCCGATGGGAGATATAGAGAATCGCCTTGCCCTGGCGCGCCAGCTGGCGGATGAGGTCCTGCAGGCGGCGCGTCTCGGAAATGCCTAGGGCCGCCGTCGGCTCGTCCATCGCCAGCAGGCTCGAATCCTCGGACATGGCCTTGGCGATCTCGATCAGCTGCTGCTCGGCCATGGATAGGTTCTTGACCACGGCGTCGGGATCGATCTCGATGCCCAGGCCCTTCAGCGTGCGGACAGATTCTCGACGCATCGTCTCCCAATCGACGATCTGGTGCGCCATCACGGTCGGGAAGCGTCCGAGGAAGATGTTCTCGGCAACGGTCAGGGTCGGGACGAGGGACAGTTCCTGGTAGATCGTCGCCACGCCGCGTTGGCGGGCAGCGATCGGATTGGGCATCGTGATCGTTTCACCGCCCAGCCTGATCTCGCCGCTGTCGGGTTGATGTACGCCGGCCAGGCATTTGACCAGGGTTGATTTGCCGCTGCCGTTCTCGCCGACCAGGGCATGGATCTCGCCCGCCATCAGGGTCAGGGACACTTGGTCGAGCGCTCGAACGCCCGGAAAGGCTTTCGAGATGTCGCGGACTTCCCACGTCGCGGCCGGCGCAACCGTCATGCAAGCATCCCCGTCGATCGAGTGAGCCTCTGGTCGCGGGCGAGTGCCCGCGACCAGAGGAGGCTACGGATCCCGAAATCCCTACGTCCTCATGGGCAGGTGTAGTCCTGGGAAGGCTTGGGAGCGAGTGACTCCGGGTGGCACAGGAAGTCGATGGCGTTCGTCTTGTCGACGATCGTCACCGGCGTTTCGACCCAGCCTCCCGGGTAGGTCCCGTTCAGGCAGTCCCAGGCGACGCGCATGACCACCTCCCCCATGACGAACGGGGTGGTGTTGACGGTACCCGTCCAGCGCCCGGCGAAGATCTCCTCCAGGCCGGTCGTGTCCCCGTCGTTCCCGAAATTGGCGATGTCCTGACGGTTGAGGGACTCGGCGGCCTTGGCGGCGCCGATCGAGATATAGTCATTGGCCGTCACGACGACCTCGATCTCGGGATGGGCCGTGATCAGGTCCGTCATGGCGGTGTTCCCGGTCTCGACGTTCCAGGCTGTGGGCAGGCTGGCGACGATCTCCATCCCCGGGAACTGCGAAAGGGCGTCGAGGTAACCGCCGATGCGCTCGGTGGAGTGATAGCCCGGCTGGCCTTCGAGCACGCCAACCTTCGCTTCACCACCGAACATCCCGGCGACGTACATTCCCATCTTGTAGGTGCCCCGTCGCTGGCTGTATCCCACCACGCCATGGACCGGAGTCGGGAAGTTCGGGATGTCGTTGTTGACGATGATCACGGCGATGCCCTGGTCGACGGCCCGCTCGACCAAGGGAGCGGCGGCGGCCTCATCATGGGTGGACAGGATGATCGCATCGACGCCTCGGGTGATGACGTCCTGGATCATGCCCATCTGACCGGCGATGTCCGCCCCGCTCTGCGGCGCCAGCATGAAGGTTTCGGCGCCCAAACTGGCCGCCTCGGCCTTGACGCCTTCACCGATGGCGATGTAGTAGTTGAACTCGGTCGCCGGCGGCATGTAAGCGATGTCCGGCGTACCGCCGGTGTAGGCCAGGCCCTGACACAGGGCCTGCGAGCCGGCAGTGAGAGCGACAGGCTTCACAGCCCCGTACGGCGGCTCATAGGCGGAATAATCCGGCGCCTCCGGCGCCTGAGGTTGACCCGGCGCAGAGGTGGGTGCTTCCGCTGCCGGCGCAGTCGTCGGGGCAGCCACCGGTGTACCGCAGCCCGCCAGGATGAGCACGAGGACTACGATCAAGCTCAGCGGCACGATCAGCTTTCGAGATCGATGGAGAGACATCAGTTTCCTCCCCTCCTCATTCCAAGATGGGTATCGGCACTTACTTGAGCGCAAGTCACGCGGAGTCTCTTCGAGCGGTCTCTTCCTCGCCTCCTTTCCGGATCAAGGCCAACCTCCCCCGCGATCTGCCCGTCCTCCCCTGGAACAAGCCTCACGGGTCTCGAGGGTCACAGCCTGCCGAACTCGGCCAGCAATTCCTCGACGGTCTTTCCCTGTCGAATTCGCTGGCGTGTGGCTTCTTCCTGCGCAGCCTGTTCCTGCGCACGCTTCAGCACCTCGGCCGCCTCCTTCTGGGGCACGACCACGACACCGATTTCATCGGCCAGGACGACGTCCCCAGGGGAGACCAGGACCGTGGCGCACTGTATGGGCACATTGACTTCGATCGGCTCGAGGCGCTTTGAATACGGCGAGTGCGTCGAACGCGGGACAATCGCCCGGCTGAAAATCGGGAACTTGAGGCTCTTGATCTCATCGGTATCGCGGATCGCTCCATCGACGACCGCGCCCACCACCCCCTTCTGCTGGCAGAGGCCGGCCATCAGTCCACCCCAGATCGAAGTCTCTGTCTCTCCCGCGGCGTCGACGATGATGACGTTCCCCTTCTGGGCAACGGACAGCGCGTCCAGGCAGTCCACCAAATCGCCGGGGAAGAGACGGACCGTCAGCGCCGTCCCGACGAACCGAGCTTCAAAGAGCGGGCGAATGTCGCTCCGCAGCACGCCGGCGCGCTCCTGGGAGTCGGCCACGACACACGACGGGCTCATGATCTTCAAGAGATCCTCAAACCCGGCCAGGATCTCGCGGTCCGGCCCTTTTCCAGGCGGGTTGATGATTCGTCGCATGCTTAGCCCTCCTCTTCGGCGCTCCGGGATGCCCGGCCACAGCCGACTAGCCGGACTCTGCCCTCGCTCGACGGACGGCCTCTACAAAACCGTGGGCCAGGTCCGTCAGTTCGTCGAAGCGCTTCGCCGCGATGGCGCTCTTCTGGACCAGGTTGCTTCCCACGGCGACCGCCGACGCCCCGGCCTTGATGAAGTCGCCGGTCGTTTCCAGCGAGACCCCTCCGACCGGAATCAACTTCACCTGGGGCAGCGGCGCCAGGACAGCCTTGAAGTAAGCCGCGCCCCCAAACTCCGCCGGGAAGACCTTGACGAAGTCCGCCCCACACTCCCAGGCTGTAAGGATTTCCGTCGGCGTGAAGGCCCCGGGGATGACCACCTTGCTGTAGCGGCGGCAGACTTCGATCACCGCCGGGTTGAGGGTCGGGGCGACGATGAACTCCGCCCCGGCCAGAATGGCTGCCCGGGCCGTTTCGGCGTCGAGGACCGTCCCGGCGCCAAGCAGGACGTCGTTTCCGAATTCCCGCACGGATTGTTCGATGATCTGAAGCGCGTTGGGCGTCGTCATGGTGAACTCAATCGCTCGGACGCCACCCGCTTGCACGGCGCGGGCCACCTGGATCAGTTCTTCCGACCGATCGAAACGCACAATCGCCACGACGCCACCTTGCTCGATGATTCGGACAGAATCGTCTTTGCCCATCTCCCGACCCTCAGCGAGTGATCCTCAGGCTTGCCGTCATCGGAGCCTGGAGCAGCTTCTCGGCCTCCTCGAGCGTCGTCCAATTGAAATCGCTCCACGAGGTTTGTTTGAGCGCGGAAAACGCATTCCCAAGACGCACGCCCTTGTCGACTCCCTCGGTGATGTATCCGTAAATGAAGCCTGCCGAGTAGTTGTCCCCCCCGCCCAACCGGTCCACAATCTCAATCTCATACGTTACATCCTCGACGTACCTGCCCTCGGCGTAGGCGAAGGCGCTCCACGCGTTGCGCCACACCGAAGGCGTTCCCCGCAGGGTGACCGTGACGACCTTGAGGCCGAAGCGCCCCGCCAGTTCCTTGGCGACTTCCTTGTAGTCGGCGCCCTCGATGCCGAATACCCGTTGCGTATCTTCTTCGGTCGTGATGAGGACATCCACGAATTCCATGAAGGGCTCTTGAATCGCCCGCGCCTTGTCGGTGGACCAGAGTTTGGCGCGGTAGTTGAGATCGTAGCTGACCATCAGGCCGGCATCTTTGGCGGCGCGCAAGGCGAGATGTGTCACGGCGGCGGAGTCTTCGCTCAGGGCGGGTGTGATGCCGCTGGTGTGAAACCAGCGCGCGCCTTCGAAGACTTGGCCCCAGTCGACCTCGTCCGGCCGGATGTGGCTGATGGCGGAATGGCTGCGGTCGTACAGCACCCCACTGGCTCGAGGCGAGGCTCCGTATTCCACGAAGTAGATCCCCATCCGATCCGCCTTGGTCCAGACCACATGGCGCGTGTCGACCCCGAACTCCCTGGCCTTGTTCTGCGCCATCCGGCCCAACGCGTTATCGGGCAGCCGGCTCACCCAGCCCGTGGGGAGGCCGAGTCGCGCAACACCGGCGGCCACGGTGAGTTCGGATCCGCCAATACTCACTTTGAGATTCGATGCTTGCTCCAGGCGCTCGAAGTCCGGCGGCGCCAAGCGGAGCATCGCTTCGCCAAAGGTTATGACGTCTGGCACATCGCCCTCCTTGGCGGATCCATCCGATCCAAGCTCCGCCTCATTTCTTCCATTGGATGAAGATGTCCAGGTAGCGCAGGGGCAAGTCACTTTCGTTGCGGACGCCGTGGGCTACGCCGGGAGGGATGGTCACGGCCTTCCCGGGCCTCAGGTCGAACTCCTCATCGTTCATGCGGATCGTGCCTGCCCCTTCGAGGATGTAGTAGAGCTGGTCCTCGTCCTCGTGCGTGTGCACCGGAAGGGCGTCATGGGGTCTGACGCTGATGAGGCCCATCTTCAGATTGTCGCGACGGACGATGTGCTTATTGTCCGAGTGCTCTTTGGCCACGGCCTCGAGGGCCTCGACGTCGATGACGAAGTCCATGGGAGACTCCCCTGGGATGCTGGACGGGCCGGCCGCCCCGGCCTCGGCCGGAGGCGGTTGACTTAGGCGCCGCGACGGACCCGTGTCGCCACGCCCTGCCCCCCTGTGGCGCCTGTTCCTTTGCCCTTCGCAGGGCTTCTCTGCTCCTGCAACTGGTCCACGCCGCGACCCCAGCCCATCTGTTCCGATATGTGGGCGGTGACTTCCATGAGCGTGCTGATCAAGTTTTCGCTGACGATGTGATGATCCATCCGATCGACGGGCCCGGAGACACTCACGGCGGCGGCGATCTCCTTGTGATCGAAGGTCGGGGCGGCGACGCACTTGACACCCAACTCGTGTTCCTCGAGGTCGACGGCATACCCCCGCTTCCGGACGCGCGCGAGTTCGGCGCGAAGCTCCTCGAAATCCGTGATCGTCTGCTCCGTGTAGCGCTTGAGCCGTCCGTCCGGATAGCGCTGGGCGAGCTGTTCGTCCGAGAGGTAGGCCAGTAGGGCCTTGCCCACGCCCGTGCAGTGGGCCGGGCTCCGGTTACCAACGCGGGAGGACATGAAACCGATGGGGTGTAGCCCGGCGAGTTTCTCCAGGTAAACGACCTCGTTGCCATCCAGGATCGTCAGATGAACCGTCTCACCGAACTCGTCTCGAAGGCGCTCCAGGTATCCGATCGATCGGGAGCGGACGTCGTTGTTCTTGAGGAATCGCGAACCGAGCTCCAGGAGAATCACCCCCGGGCGGCATTTGGCCGTGGCATGGTTGATCTCGACGAAGCCTTGGGCCTCGAGTGTGGCCAGCAAGCGGAAGACCGTGCTCGGATCGAGACCGGTCTCTTTGCTGAGCTCGGCAGCCGAAAGCTCGCCATCGTGGGCCAGGAACGTGCGCAGGAGAGTCAGCGCGCGTTGGACTGAGCGGACTTGATAGTTGGGGCCTGGCAAAGCGTTTCCTGCGGGGATGTCATTTCACTACGTGAAGTGGCATTGCATATAGTGGAATTATAGGGTTACAGAGGGGCTCCTGTCAAGAGCCTGTTTGCCTTTTCTAGGCTACGTGAGACCGAAGAGCTTTGGGGCGGCCGGGGGTGGTGGTGGAGTTGAAGGTGTTCGGCACGTGGCTTCTTCCTCGTCTACCTTGTCTCCAGACTTTCTTCCTGATGTGGTCGAGCCCCATCCTGAGACGGCGCGGGAATACGGCAACCTGGGGAGTCGCCGGAGTCCCGGACGTGCCCCCAACCGAGACCCGTTCAAGCCTCTCACAACTGCCACCGGCGCCTACCGCGCCCACCCCTGCACATAGCCTGTCAGCCAGGGGAGTGGGATCACCTGGCATATGTTCACCTGGATCAGCGCGGGCATCGGGACGGCGAACATCTGGTCGGCGTCGTAAATAGATGTGAGGAGCCAGTTCCCGTCCGGGCTCCAGAGATGCCCCGCGATCGTCCAATTCTCGAGCTGCACCAGCAGACGCCGGCTCGAGCCGTCGAGGGGGCTGACGAAGAGGCCGTATCCCATCTCTCCGAAAACCCTGTCCGTATACGCGACCCATTCTCCATCGGGAGATATCGAAGGCACGTCCTTGGGCCCCACGGTGAAGAGGTCCTCCACTTCCCCGGTTGCCAGATCGATCGCCTTGAGGATCTGGCCATCTGCAGAGAGCCCGGTGTAGTAGAGCTTCGCCCCGTCCGGCGACCAGCCGGCCAGCAATTCGTACTCGACGCCGCGGGTCACCTGGCGCATGCCCGATCCGTCGGCGTTCATTACGTAGATGTTGAGGTCAGCGATCCGCACATAGGCGATCTGGGTGCCATCCGGTGACCAAAGAGGGTGGTAGTCCCCCTCGACGGTGCTGGGAACATGGACGATCTCTCCGGTGGCGTTGTCGGCGATGTCCAGGCCGTCAGGGCCGGAGTAGGCTGATCTCGAACCATCGGGCGAGGTTGCCGGCCAGGTGCCTTCCCCAAGAACTCGCAAGTCGCTTCCGTCGAAGTTGGCGGTGTAGATCACGTATCGGTCTGCCCCATTCACCGGGCCATACGCGACAACCCGTCCACCCACGCCTTGCGGCAGAGCCACAGGGCCCTCAGTGACCTGTTGCCTCCATCCATCAAGAGTCACGCAGGCTTCAGGAATAGGAGTGGCTGCCGCGGATGGCTGCGCACCTGCCGGCGGATTCCAGACCGCCGACCACGGACCGCGCAAACCAGCTGATCGGATCGTGACCGTAACTGCACCGCTGATGGGGCCATCCGTCAGGACGGTGGCAATGACATTACCCGAGTCGTCAGGGTGCGAGCCACCGGCGCTAGAATTGCCCAGCATCTCCCCTTCCGCCCCGGAGATATCCATCTGAAAGGCCTGCAGCGCCGGATCGGGTTGAATCTCGAGTTCAAAGCCTTGCATTCCGAGCCCCTCCAAGTAGCGCGCCGAGAGGATGCGGACTGGGAAGCCGAGCACCTCGATCTCCTGACCGACATCCCATGTCTGTCCCTCGCGCGGATCCGCACCCGGGTCCAGGCGGAACGAGACCGGCTCCGGAAGGGTGACGTTGACCGAGCCCATTGTGAACGTCAGGGAACCGTTGAAAGACGCGGATGCCGTCCTGTAGGCCCATGGAGCGCGATATGGGGTGTCGGATGTGGCATCAGGCTCAGCCGGTTCGATGGGGATTTCGCGCCCGCCTGCATCCGT
>MGNZ01000152.1:23109-23440 GCA_001795235.1 Chloroflexi bacterium RBG_16_64_32
ATCCCACACGGCCGCCGCCACGCCCTGATCCGCCGGGTAGCGTTCGTCCCATCTCAAGGTGCCCTGGACCAGGTAGCCCCCATCAAGAGCCACAGATCTCTCAACGTGTAGCGTGATGCCATGGCGCGCCGCGTCGGTCTCACCGCCGGCAGCCGTAGCCTCGCCAGTGGGAACGGCCGTCTCCTGATCAAAGACCGGGATCACGGTTACGCCCGCGGGCATGGGCACGAAGCGCAATGAGATCTGCCAGTCCTCGGGCGCCGCACCGGCGGGCATATCCATCAGGCGCGGGATCTCCAGGGTCACTGACTTAACGTCCAGCGGAAGAGGC
>MGNZ01000152.1:23481-30296 GCA_001795235.1 Chloroflexi bacterium RBG_16_64_32
CGCGCCTCCTTCGACGAGATCCAACCCCGTCCCGTCGGGCAGGCGCAGCGTCGGGCGAGAGCCTGTTGGCGCATCTTCGCCCTGCGAGTTGGTTGCAGAGAGCGAGAGACCATCCACCCTGTAGAGGATGATCGTCCGTTCCGAATCCGACACGGCCTGCTCCACAACCAGGGTCACGCCTTCGCGGTCCTGACTGACCGGCGCCGGGATAGCTCGAAAGCCCTCGGCGTCCTCGACGAAACCCACACCAGGAACGTAGCCCAACAGGCGTCCCAGCGCGGCCAGCGCCCGCTCGGGCCCAACCGCAAGCAGGGTTGCCACCACGAGCGCAAGAACGGCTACCAGCAGAAACGCGGCCCTCCGGCGGGGAAGAACCCATCGTGGTGTAGAGGTTGCTAGCGCCTTGCGGTCCGCCTGTCGCTTCCAGGCTTGTGCAGGACGCAGTTCGTCCCGGAAATCTTCCGCCGCCAGAACCGTGGCAAGTTGGAGAAGTCCCTGGATGTCCTGCCCCTGCTCCTGTTGGGTCGCCTCACCGGGCTCGCCGATTCCGAACATGATGTCAAACATCCGATTGAACTGGGCGATCTCTTGCTCTTGGGTCATCGCGCTCCTCCCGTGGAGGCGAACAGCAAGGCTCTCAGTTTCCGCAACGCACGGAACAGAATGACGCCCACATGGCTCTCGGTGAGACCGGTCAGGCTCGCGATTTCGCGGTTCGTTATGAGCGCCGAGAACTTCAAGGCAATCAGGTCCCTCTCGCGGCCGTCCAACGAACCCAGAGCCTCGATCAGCTCACGTCGTGTTTCGCGCCGGACGACCATCTCTTCCGGCGGCGGATCGAAGGTTGGCAGCTCTTCTACGGCCTCCAGCGGCAGATTCGTGTGCAACCCTGCGGCCCGCCAGTGACTATTCAGCATGTTCCGCGCGATGGCGAAAAGCCAGGTGTTGGGCGCGCCGCGCCCCGGGTCGTAGCCGGCTAGCTTCCCGACGGCTCTTTCGAAGACCGCCGAAGTGAGATCGTTCGCCTCGTCAACGTCCAGCCCTCGATAACGGAGGTACTTGTAGATGTTTGGTCGGAATTGGCCGAGCCCCTCAGCAGGATCGGTCGGGCTCTGTTGGCGGGCTTCCGAATCCAGTGGGTTCACGGGGTACCTCAATCGTGCCTCCGCCTGATGCGCATCCTACGACTATATACAATGGGTTGGTGAAAGTATTACAGGATCGGCTTGAAGGTCGCCGCTGCAGCCGGACGGCGGAACACGCAATTCGAGACTCGTAAGACGTCTTCCAGGACGAATGCCTCAGAAAGAACGAGGCCAATGGAGATCGGGAGGGGATACTCCCTCGCTTCAATCTACCGCTAGACGGAAGGCCCGGCGCGCCCCCAATCGACTCTCGGTTGGCTGGGCGTCCCCCGTGCTGAGCCTCACGCAACTTGGATGCACTCCCTCTCGAACAGCCGGCCCCTCACTCAACCTCCGCCCCTCCGGCCTGCGGCCAGCCGGGCTATACTTCCCGCCCATCGCAGGGATACGCCTCCATGGACCTGACTCCCGGCCAGACGATCGGTCAGTACCGGATCGTTCAGAAGATCGGCGAAGGTGGGATGGGCGCGGTCTACAAGGCCGACCAGCCGTCCATTCCGCGCGCCGTCGTCATCAAGGTTCTGGGGTCCGCCTTCGCCGAGTCCCCCGATGCGCGTGATCGCTTCCGCCGCGAGCTCGACATGATCACGCGGTTGGAGCACCCGCATATCCTCCCCGTCTACGACTACGGGGAGGTCAACGACAGTCCTTACATCGTGATGCGCTTCATGACCGGCGGTTCCCTGCAGGATCGCCTGCAGGGCGGGGCGATGACGCGCAGCGACGGGCTGCGCCTGCTGGACCAGGTGGCGCTGGCTCTCGATTTCGCACACGACCGCGGCATCGTTCACCGCGACCTCAAGCCCGCCAACATCCTGGTGGACGACGCCGACAACGCCTACCTGGCCGATTTCGGGCTGGCCAAGTCGATCAGCGGCACGCAGGACCTCACGGCCACCGGGAGCACGCTCGGTTCCCCGGCTTACATGTCTCCCGAGCAGGCGCGTGGCGAGAAACTCACCCGGCAGAGCGACATCTACGCCTTTTCCGTCCTGGTCTACCGGATGCTCTCGGGCAGGTTGCCGTTCGAGGCCGATACGGCCTGGGGTTTCATCACGGCGCACCTGAGCGAGGAGCCGGTTCCCATTCGTCGCTATGCCCCCGACCTCCCGCCGGCGGTCGAGGCCGTCCTGGCGGACGGTCTGGCCAAGGATCCGCTTGCGCGCCCGGAACGGGCGACCGACCTGATGGCTTCCCTGCGGGCGGGCCTGACCGCCGGCGCCGATGTCCCCGCGTCGCCATCGGCTCGAGCGCCAACGCGGGCGACGGTGACTGCTTCGACAGCCGGCGGCAGGCTGATTTCTCCCGTCGCTGCCTCTGGCGCACGGGGCTCCGCCGTGTCTCGACGTGCCGCACCCGCCTGGCGGCTTCCAGCGCTCGCCGCGGCGGGCGGGGCGCTCCTCTTGCTGGTCGGAGGGATCGCGGCGGTGGTTCTCTTCGTCGGCGGCACCAGCCTCCTGGGAGACCGCCCCACGAGCTATCCCGTGGGCGACGAGCCGCGGGCGTTATTGTTCGATGGGAGTTCGTTGTGGGTCGCCAACTTCTTCGACAACAGCCTGACGAGGTTGGCTGTCTCCGATTGCGGCTCTACGCCGGACGTCTGCGGGCAGAGTCTCGGCACAATCGAGGTGGACGATTTGCCGGTTGCGCTGGCCTTCGACGGCGACAACCTGTGGGTCGCCAGCTCCCTCGAACAGACGGTGTCGACGGTCAGTCCGGCTTCGGGCGAGGTCATAGACCGGTATACCCTCCCGCATGTTCCGTCCGCGATTGCCTGGGATGGTGAGTCGCTGTGGAGCGCCAACGCCATCGCCGGGACGGTGACGAAGGTCGCCTCGGACGGGCAAATCCTGGCCGATATCGAGGTCGGCAAGGGACCGGTGGCGATCGCCTTCGACGGGACGTCCCTGTGGGTCATCAATCAGGAGGGCAAGTCCCTGGTTCGCATCGAGCCTGACGGCGCTCGTGTACTCGAGACGATCGCGCTCGACAGCGAGCCGGCGGCGGTGGCGCTCGACGGAGCTACGTTGTGGATCGGCCTGAGCGATAGCGGGGAAGTCATTCAGCTCGACCCGGCAGACCCGACGGCCCTTCGACGCATCGATCTGGGCTCGTCCCCGACAGCCTTGTGGTTCGATGGCGAGCAGTTGTGGGCCGCCGCGCCCGAAGCCGGTGAGGTCTACCGCATCGACCCGGTCTCGGCCGAGGTGGTCGACACGATCTCGATCGCCGGCTATCCGGTGTCGCTGCTGACCGCCTCGTGCGGGCCGAACTGCCGTGACCTGTGGACGGCCAATCAATCCGGCGACAGTGTCAGCCGACTCTCCATCAAGTGAATTCAACTGGTCGAGGACTCGCGGTCGCAAGCGACCGGAGGCGCATCCGGCGAGGCGGGTCGCCGCCCGGGCCAGGGGCTGCGTCATCGGCACGCCTGATTGGCGAGGACCATCCGAGATGAACCGCACGCGCCCTGCCCCTCAACCGCCCCACGCAGGCAGATGACCGAGACTGTGCCCCTCGACTTCCCGGGATACGTAGTCCAGGCCCTGGCGGGGCGCGGCGGCATGGGCCGCGTCTATCGGGCGGAGCAGCTGGCCACCCGCCGGCTGGTCGCCATCAAGCTGCTGACCGCCGGCCGGGTCGATCCGGAGAGCCTGGCCACTTTCCGCCGCGAAGCCTCGACTCTCGCACAGCTCGAACACCCGCACATCGTCCCGCTCTACGACTACGGCGAGCATGACGGCAGCCCCTACCTGGTCGTCCGGTTTCTGAGCGGCGGCACGGTGGCCGACCGGCTGAAGTCCGGCCCGATCGACGTCCCGACGAGTGTGCGCTGGATCGCCGCCGTGGCCGACGCTCTGGACGCCGCCCATCGACGGGGCATCACCCACCGGGATGTCAAGCCGAGCAACTTGCTGCTGGACGAAGCCGGCAACGTCTACCTGGGCGACTTCGGGATTGCCGCCACGACCGTCGACCTCGCCGCTGCCTCTCACAGCGGGAGCGCGGCCTATGCCTCGCCCGAGCAAGCACGCGGGGAAGCGCCGGATGCACGTTCGGACGTTTACTCGCTGGCCGTCACGGCCTTCGAGATGGTCACCGGAAGGAAGCCCTACGAGGCCGAGACCGCTCTGGGGATGATGGTCCGCCACATGCACGATCCGGTCCCCTCGGCCCGGGCGATCGCGCCGGCGCTGCCTGGCGGCCTGGATGCCGCTATCGCCTCGGGGATGGCCAAGGACCCCAAAGACCGCCCCGCTTCCGCCGGCTCCTTTGCACGGAGCCTCCTCGCGGACACGGTCGCGGCGCCAGCGGATCGTTATTCGGCGACAATCGCGGCGACACCGGCGCGGTCGCGTTCGCGCGGACTGTTGGTCGGGCTGGTCGTCCTGGCTGGCGTTGTCTGCCTGGCGGGAGTCGGCATCTTTGGAGGGGGCCTGGCCGTCTACTTCTCCTCCCCGACCACGGCCGCCCCGCCTACGAAGGCTGTCTCCCTTCCGGGTCTGTCCGCCGCGACTGGGACCTCCCCGGTACCGTCGATTCCCTTTGCCGATGATTTTTCCGATCCATCCAGCGGGTTCGGCATACAGGAGGATGCGGACGGCCAGGTGGCCTACGACGACGGAGGGCTGCTGTTCACGATCCACACGCCCGGGGTGGAGTGGTTGTCCCCGTACCGCGGGTTGATGGAACAGGACCTGACGATCGAGGTCGAGGCCCGGCTGCTTGAAGGCCCGCCGGGGAGCGAGTTGGGGATCGTCTGCCGCTGGCGGGACGAGGCGAACTACGTTGCGGCGGCGCTGCGCGGCGACGGCATGGTTTCTTTGTGGGGAGTGACCGCCGGGGCCGTCGATCGATGGCAGGATTGGACAGCCGCACCGCTATCAGAGGGAATCGGTGCCGACTGGCGGACCCTTCGGCTCACCTGCGCGGGGAGCGAGGTTCGATTCACCGTCGACGGGATCATACTCGCCGCCGCGACCGATCCCTCCCCGGCGTCGGGCTCCCTGGCCTTGATGGCTGGACTCCTGGCGCCGGGCGAACTGGCGGCCGGCTTCGACAACCTCGCAGTCAGCCGCCCTTAGCGGCGGAGGTTTTCCGACCTGCAGGGGAGCGGTCCCACCGTCGCCAGGCGAGTCCTCAAGGCACCGAGTAACCCGTCAGGTCGCCGTGCCCCGAGTAGCCCTCGCTGCTCGAGGTGTAGCGCACGATCCCGACGCCCTCAGCAAACCAGAAGGTCTGGCTGGTCGTGCTGGGTGGCACACTGATGCCCATGAACCCGCTCATCTCGATCGTGGATGTTCCATCGATCCGCAGGGCATCGAATGTCCCGGCGGGGACGCTGACCGTCTCCATCCCGCCGACGCTCCAAGACTCCGACGTGGTGGTCGTCAACTCGACCGATGCCCCTTCGAACGGGGAGCTGACGACCATGGTGTAGTCGTTGCTCCAAGAATACCCAGGGACCAAGCTCTCCGCCGGCGGGAGCCAGCTGCCGGAGCTGTTCACGATGTCCAGGGTGACGACTTCGCCGAACACCGAGCTGCTGATACTGCCGAAGTCGTACGACGTGATCCCGGCCGACGAGCAGATCCAGTTGACCGTGAAGGTGACCTCCGGCATGGAGAAGGCCATCGTCGCCGAGGCGGACTCCGCGGAACCACCGGCACTCGTCACATTCCACGTCATGCCGCCCTCGCTGCTATCGTAGCTCCAACTGGCTCCCGAGCGCAGGGGCAGATACGGGTGATCGCACGCGTTGGCTCCGGTGCGACCACCGGGCACGGGCTCGAAGGCCTCGACCGCCATGCGATTGACCTCAGTTTGGATTTCAACCAAGGCCGTTCGCAACGCCGCCGCCTGCGGGGCATCTGTGTACGTGGCGCCGGGGATCAGCTCGACGAATGCCTTGACGGCTTCGACCTCATCCAGCGGGACCTCGAAGCCGATGACAAAGAGGCGGAGCTCGATTCCGGCTCGTTGGGCTTCCTGGCGGATCAGCTCGCCGGCTTCGGGATTGCACAGGTCGGCCCCGCCGGTGACGACCACGATCGAGTGCGGGCCGTCGGTGGAAGCCATGTCGCGGATGGCGCCGACCATCGCCTGCGCCACCGCTGAATCCGACTCGGGCGCCGCCTCCACCTCCCCCAGGCTCCCCTCGATCTCCCCCTGGTTGGAGGCGGCCAACGGCACGACCAGGTCGGTATCCTCGCAACCTTGCGGGAGGGCCCCGGTGCCGAAGACGCGCAACCCGGCCGTCAACCGCGGGTCGGCCGTCCGAACGATCTCCCCCAGGACGCCGCGGGCGACGACGATGCGCGGTTCACCGCTGCTGGACGGGCTCTCCATCCGAGGCGAGGCATCCAGGACGTACTCGATCGTCGGTTCGGCGGAGGTGGCTTGCCGGCCGCGAAGGTAGAAGTAGGCGCCGGCGGCAACACCGGTAAGGCACAGGCAGGCGGCCGCGAGGCCGCAGCCTACCAGGACGATCACGGGCAAGCGACGCTGAGGTGGGGGTGTGACCATCGGCTCCTCCGGGGGAGCCCTGATTCTATCGCGGCCCCGCGGTCGGAGCAAGGCGGCCTGACACGGCGAAGCCAAGGTTGCCCTACTTCGCGCCTTGGGGTACCATCAAGTCAAACCGGACCGATCGAGGGGGATTGGCTGTGC
>MGNZ01000153.1 GCA_001795235.1 Chloroflexi bacterium RBG_16_64_32
TGCCCAAAGACGCGGTCATGGCAATTATCAGCCCCTAGATGAGCCCAGCGGTAGAAGACAACCCTTCTCCAAGGGTCAGGTAGAGACGACCGATAGGTTCGAATCCGGGCGAGCTGGCCCCGGCCGCAGGCGCCCGCGCCAACCGGGAAACCCGCCGGTTATCCTTGAAATGGCCTGGAAATTCCCCTTACCAGGGCTTGACTTTCCATCTGCTGGAAGGTTCTACACTGACGGTATGACATCGGAACTCACGATAGGGAAACTGGCAGAGCGCAGCCAAGTCCACCCACGGACCATCCGGTTCTACGAAGCGAAAGGGCTGCTGCCTCCCCCGAGAAGGAGCAGATCTGGCTATCGCTTGTATTCCCCCCAGGACGTAAGGCGCCTTGGGCTTGTTCGCGCGGCTCGAGCCCTGGGTTTCAGCATCCGAGAAGTGCACCACCTGATGACGGTGGCCCAGCACGAGGGATGTGCATCGTTCCAGGGCCACGTCGCCCAGCTCATGGTTGCCAAACTGCAAGAGGTAGAGCAGACCATCGAGCAACTCACGTCACTCAGGAACGAACTCCGCGAAGTCTTGAGTTCGCTCGAAGAGCCAGAGGGTGGCTGCGAAAGCAGCGTACTAGATTGCGATGGATGTCGCTGCTTGGGTCAGCCGTGGACTAATCCCTCGGAAGGGAGGAGATGACGATGCCGAAACAGGGTAAACGGCGGCCCCAGCCCCAGAGACCTCGCCCAACCCCGGACGAGACGAAGTGCGGCTGCGGTTGTGACTGCGGCTGCGGCTGTGCTGAAGGTGCCTAAGTAGACACCGCCGGCTAGCGGGCCTCCTGCCGAGGGAGGCCCGCTACGTCTCCCTAAGGCCCCCCTAGTCCGGAAGCGTCACAAGAGAGGTAGTACTCTCGATCCCTTCGATGCCCCGGATCCTTTCGCCGAGTATCGGTGGGATGTCCTGGAGGTTGGCCACCTCGATCTCGACCACGATATCGTAGGGGCCCATCACTTCGTGCACCTCCCCGATACCGGGGATCTCGCGAATCGACTGCACGACCCGCCTTGTCTTGCCGGGATCGGCGACCACCAGGACGTATGCTTTTACTGTCATCAGACGCTCCCTGAAACTAGCGTGGCCCGGAGTTGCCGCAATTATACACCAACACGTGGGATTAAGACCTCGGCACGGCAGACACAATCCGATCTATCGTGTTAAGATAACTGCGAGCTTGGCAAATTGATAGTCTGTCCCAACCAGCCGGGGGGCGGCAATCCGGCCCCCGTTCAGCCCCAATATACCAGGTGTGCAATGATACCTGTCATAGTGCCCCTGCTGCGGGCGGATGGGTGGACATAGGGGAGCGCTGCAGTGGCCAAGGACAATTTCATTATCCGTATAGGCGGCGACACCGCCGTCGGTGGCGTCATCAGCACCGGCGACAACTTCGCCGCCGCGGCCGCCCGTATAGGCTTTCGCACCTTCACTTTCCGCACCTACCCATCCGAGATCAAGGGCGGGCACGCCTGGTTTCAGGTCCGCATCTCTAACAAGCCGGTCTACTCTCTCGGCGACGGCTGCGACATCCTCATCGCCTTTGATCAGCATGCTTACGAGCTTCACCAAGGCGACCTGAGCCAGAACGGCGTCCTCTTGTATGACTCAGACCTGGTGCAGCCGTCCCCAAACGGCAACATCATCCGCTACGGCATCCCCTTCCAGAAGATCGCACGGCAGGAGCTGGAGTTCGTGCGCGGCACCAACGTCCTTATCCTCGGCGTGATGGCGGGGCTGTTCGGACTTCCTCCGGCGTCGCTTAAGGAGATGGTCAAGACGCGGTACAAGCGCCGCGCTGAGCTCATGGAGAAGAACATCCAGGCCCTGGACTACGGGTACGAGTACACAAAAACGATCCAGAAGGAAGATAAGTTCTGGCTGGGCACCGCCGACCACGTGGCGCGGCTGATCATGACCGGCAATGACGCCATCACCGCCGGCGCCCTCCACGCCGGCTGCCGCTACTTCGCCGGCTACCCGATTACGCCCGCGTCCGACATCCTCGAGACGATGGCCAGTCAGCTCCCACGCTTCGGCGGCGTCTGCCTCCAGGCGGAGGATGAGATGGCGGCCCTGGCCTCCGTCATCGGCGCATCGTACGCGGGCACCAAAGCTATGACCGCCACCTCCGGGCCCGGCTTCTCCCTGATGACGGAACTCCTGGGGCTGGCTTCCATGGCGGAGATACCCCTCGTTATCGTGAACTCCCAGCGGTCAGGCCCCAGCACCGGCATGCCGACCAAGCTGGAGCAAGGTGACCTCTTCCAGGCCCTATACGGCGGCCATGGCGATTTCCCCCGCATAGTCCTGGCCCCCGCCTCAGTGCAGAACTGCTTCCGCGTTTCGGTGCTGGCCTTCGGCCTGGCGGAAAAGTATCAGTGTCCCGTAATTCTCCTCTCAGACCAGTCCCTCTCCCACCGCACCGAGACGATAGGGCATGTGGATACCGACGTTTTCCCGGTCGTGGACCGCCTGCGGCCCGATGGCGTGGACCCCGAGACCTATCTTCGTTACCAGTACACCGATGACGGCGTCTCCCCGATGGCGATCCCCGGCCTGGATTCCCACACCTACGTGGCCCCGGGCCTGGAGCACGACGAGCGGGGCCATCCCCAACTGTCGCCGGAGGTCCACGAAAGGATGACTGCCAAGCGGTTCCGCAAGCTCGACACCGCCCGTCTGGAGATCGACAACGAGGAGCTGTGCCCGCGTTACGGGGACGACCAGGCCGATCTGGGCATCATCGGCTGGGGCGCCACCCAGGGCTCCATTCGGGAGGCAGTGGACCGAGCGCTGGCGGCCGGCCTCAAGGTGGCGGCCATGCACCCTCGGGTGCTCAACCCCCTACCTGAGGAGAGGCTGCGCGAGTTCGTGAGCTCCGTGAAGCACGTACTGGTGCCGGAGGTCAACTACCAGGGGCAGTTCGCTCACCACCTGGCCGCCAACCTGGGGGTGCAGGCGATACGCCTCAACAAGATCGGCGGCCTCCCCTTCACGCCGGGCGAGATCTACAACAAGATTGAGGAGGTGTTGGTCCATGCCTGATGGCGCCAAAGTGGCGCGCGCTCCGGGAGCGGAGGTCATCTCCGTCAAGGAGTACAAGAGCGGCGATAAGCCTATCTGGTGTCCCGGCTGCGGCGATTTTGGAGTTCTCAGCGCCACCTACAAGGCGCTGGCCGCCCTTCAGCTCCAGCGACACGAAGTTGTCGTCGTTTCGGGCATCGGCTGCTCCAGCCGCACGCCGTACTTCCTGAGCACTTTCGGCGTGCACGGGGTCCACGGCCGGTCGCTGCCCATCGCCACCGGCATCAAGCTCGCCAACCCTGCCCTCACTATCCTTGTGATGGGCGGCGACGGCGACCTGATGTCGATCGGCACCGGCCACTTCACTCACGCCGCCGCCCGCAACATAGACCTCACATGTGTCATGATGGACAATCAGACCTACGGCCTCACCAAAGCCCAGTCCTCGCCCACCTCCTTCCTGGGCCACAAGTCCAAGTCGACTCCCTACGGCGTCGTCGCCAAGCCAATCAACCCTGTCCTCTTCGCCCTCGCAAGCGGCGCCAGCTACGTCGCCCGCGGTTACTCCGCGCGGCCCAACGACCTAGCGGACATCATCGCCGGGGGGATCAGGCACCCAGGGTTCGCCTTCATCCACGTTCAGAGCCCTTGCGCCGAGTTCTTCAATACGTACGACTACTACGACGAGCACGTCGAAAGCTTGCCGCCTGACTGGGACGCGCATGATCTGAAGGCCGCCGTCGACCTGGCGCTCACCGAGGAGAAGAGGCATCTGGGCGTCATCTATGAGGAGGAGCGGACGGCTCTCAGCGACGCGGTCCGGAAGTTCGAACCTGACACCAAGCAGTTTGACCTGACCGCGTATCTACAGCGCTTCAGTTAGCGAATCGATTGTCGCCGACAGGAGGAGTGTGAGTTGGGCCAGAACCTGACCCGAAAGATCCTCGCTGACCACCTCGTCTCCGGCGAACTCCAGCCGGGCAGGGAGATCGGCGTCCGCGTGGACCAGACGCTGACCCAGGACGCCACCGGCACCATGGCCTACCTCCAGTTTGAGGCGATGGGCATTCCCAGGGTGCGCACCAAGCTCTCCGTCTCCTACGTTGATCACAACATGCTCCAGACCGGCTTCGAGAACGCCGACGACCACCGCTTCCTCCAGACCGTCGCCGCAAAATACGGCATCTACTTCTCGCGACCCGGCAACGGCATCTGCCATCAGGTGCACCTAGAGCGATTCAGCTCCCCCGGCGACGTGCTGCTGGGGTCGGATAGCCACACACCCACCTCCGGCGGCGCCGGAATGCTGGCCATCGGCGCCGGCGGCCTGGACGTGGCCGTGGCGATGGGCGGCGGGCCATACCACCTAACCACACCGACAATCGTTGGCGTCCACCTCAGCGGGCAGCTGCAGCCGTGGGTGGCCGCCAAGGACATCATCTTCGAGCTTCTGCGCCGCCTCACCGTGAAGGGCGGCGTGGGCAAGATCTTCGAGTACTTCGGGGAGGGCGTCGCCTCACTCAGCGTCCCTGAGCGCAGCACCATCACCAACATGGGAGCAGAGTTGGGCGCCACTACCTCCGTTTTCCCCTCCGACGAGCGCACCCGCGAGTACTTCCGCGCCCAGAAGCGGGAAGCGATGTGGCGTCCCATAGGCCCCGACACAAACCCGGAGTACGACGAGGTGGTCGAGATCGACCTGGACAGGTTGGGGCCCATGGTGGCGCGCCCTCAAAGCCCCGATAACGTCGTACCGATCGAAGAGGTGGAGGGCACCAGGCTGGCCCAGGTGTGCGTCGGCTCCTGCACCAACTCCACATATCACGACCTGTCGGTGACCGCGGCCGTCCTCAAGGGACGCAAGGTTCACCCCAGCCTCAGCCTGACCGTCACCCCCGGCTCGCGTCAGGTGTTCACCATGATCGCCCGCACCGGCGCACTGGCTGACCTCATCGAGTCGGGTGCCCGCATTCTCGAGTCCGCCTGCGGCCCCTGCATCGGCATGGGTCAGACGCCAGCGTCAGACACGGCCTCGCTGCGCACCTTCAACCGCAACTTCCCCGGCCGCTCCGGCGCTCCCAACGATCAGGTGTACCTGGCCAGCCCGGAGGTGGCCGCCGTCTCCGCTCTTGCCGGCGAGATAACAGACCCCCGCAAGTCCGGCGCGCCGCCCTCGCTGGCAACGCCCCAGGAGTTCGTCATCGACGACGACCTCATCATCCCGCCGACGGAGAGCGCCGACGGCGTCGACGTAGCACGCGGGCCCAACATCAAGCACCTGCCATTGGCGCAGCCGCTGCCTCAGACGATTGCCGCCCCTGTCCTCATCAAGCTGGGGGATAACGTCAGCACCGACCACATCCTGCCCGCAGGCTCCAAGATCCTCCCCCTGCGCTCCAACATCCCCGCCATCTCCGAGTACGTCTTCCACTACGTAGACCCGGAGTTCGCGGCCAAGGCGAAGGAGTCCGGCGCCAGCATCATCGTCGGCGGGTCAAACTACGGTCAGGGCTCCAGCCGCGAGCACGCCGCCCTGGCGCCCATGTACCTGGGCGTCGCGGCCGTGCTGGCCAAGACCTACGCCCGAATGCACCACACCAACCTCGTTAACTTCGGCATCATCCCCCTCGTCTTCGCCGACGAAGCGGACTACGATCGAGTCAACGTGGGCGACGCGCTGGAGATCCCGGACGTGCGCGATGCCGTCCGCGGCGGGCAGGTCACCGTCCGTAACACCACCCAGGGTCACGAATTCACCGCCCGCCACAACCTCAGCCAGCGTCAGGTAGAGGTGCTGCTTGAGGGCGGCCTGCTGAATTACGTCAAGGCCCGCGCCAACTGAGCGCCCCCGCAGTAGGCCCATAATCTCCCGAAACAGCGGCGGTACGCCGCCGCCACTATCGCGTTTAGTGCGTCAGGTCTGCTATTATAGGCGGGGCCACCTCCAGCTAAAGGAATGCATGGCCCCCAGGATCACCCTCATACCGGGAGACGGCACCGCCCCCGAGATCACCGAAGCCAGCGTCCGCGTCTTAGAAGCCACCGGCGTCCAGTTCGAACAGGGCGACCTGGCCATCGCTCAAACCTCGGAGCTCTATGGGCAAGGCCGC
>MGNZ01000154.1:0-131 GCA_001795235.1 Chloroflexi bacterium RBG_16_64_32
CTGCGGATGGACAAGTCGCTGGCGCCGGTCAAGGTTGCGGTGCTGCCCCTCTCCCGCAACGAGAAGCTGGTGCCCTCTGCGCGCAAGGTGTGGGACCTGCTGCGGCCTGGCTTCATGACGCAGTACGACGA
>MGNZ01000154.1:381-605 GCA_001795235.1 Chloroflexi bacterium RBG_16_64_32
AACGCTGGTCGAGGGCCCTCCCTGGACCGCGCAAGAAAACGTCTGGCGTACCATCGACATGAAGGGGAGTCAGTCCCTGGATCAGCTTCACCGCGCCATCTTCAAGGCCTTCGATCGCTTCGAAGAGCATCTCTACTCCTTCTTCATGTCGAAGGACCGCCGGGACGTCTTGCAGGAGTACGCTTCGCCCTACCTCTTTGAAGACGATGACTTCCCATTGGGCG
>MGNZ01000154.1:716-4157 GCA_001795235.1 Chloroflexi bacterium RBG_16_64_32
TGGAGGTGCTTTCGATTGAGGAGCAGGAGCCAGAAGGTCGCTACCCGCGAATCACAGAGAGGCACGGAGAGTCTCCCCCACAGTATGGGGAGTGGGATCCACATGAGGAAGACGACTGGGAAGAAGAGCGTGAGGACGATCAAAGGGAGCCGGGGCGCGTGATACCGCTGTGGCACGATCCGGAGAGCACCTGATGCTTGGCTCCGCTATGGCCAGCGCTTGACGGCAGTGATAGGATATATGTTCGGGAGTCGATGGTGGAACGGGAAGATGTCACGAGCCGTTTTGAGTTTGCGTGTGGGGGCCGAAATTGAGGCTGATCCGCTCTGTTGAGATCCAAAGGTTCAGGTCATGCGAGCGTACGAAGATTGATGATGTCGGAGATCTGGCCGTCATGGTGGGACCCAACAACTCCGGAGAATCCAATGTGCTACGGGCTCTCAATCTTTTCTTCAACGAGGAGACGGAGCCGGACCAGTACCTAGACTTCGACATCGACTTTCGGCTGCGGCCTGCCACTAAGAAGAAGAAGTCCATTCGTGTCTGTGAGGAGTTCTCTCTACCCGATGAGTTTCACTTCATCGTGAAGCTGCAGCCGAGCCGAGAGTTGCTTGGAGAACACTTCTGGATCGCGAAGGAGTGGACGCCGCGCCCTGATCCATTCAAACCTGAATTCGGGATTAGCCGCGACGGTGTGGGATTCGAACGGGCAGACGCGGAGCAGGCTTCGACGATCAACAGATTCCTGAACTTGATTTCGTTTCGATACATACCGAACAGGGCGGTTCCCGCCGAAATAATCCGCGCGCACTCAGGGGATCTCTCGAAGTACCTGGCCCGGCGCCTACCAAAGGGGAGGGGGCCAGCCTCCCCCGCCCTACTGAGGGAACTGTCTACGGTGGCCAGAGAACTGGCGAAGCCCATCGCCGCCGATTTGAGCAAGGCATGCGTTGGCATCTCTGATTTGGAGCTGTCGACACCGACGGAGATTTCGGAAATGGTCAGGGAGGCCGGCTTCAAATCCACCGTCGGCCAACTAGGGAGCATCGAAGACACGTCGCTAGGGGCTGGCGTACAAAGCCTACTCATGTTCCATGTCCTGTACGTCATAGACCGGGGGCAGTTCCGTCAGAGCTTCGGCTGGAGGCAGGCGGCCGTTTGGGCAATCGAGGAACCTGAGTCCTCCTTGCACCGGCAACTTCAAGTATGGCTGGCTATGCTTCTTCGGGGTTTTGCACGGGAGGGCGATCGATTCCAAATACTGAGCACCACCCACAACGATGTGTTTGTATACGCCGCTACGTCGGGCCACAGCGCTGTACTGGACGATTCGCTTGGAACCGTAGTGGAAGGGAAGTCAATCCGGGAGCTTGCATCGTGGTCAACCGACTACGGGGTGACGGGATGGGCACCGCCAGCTCTAAAGTTTCCGACCAGCGCCGTGGTGCTGCTTGAAGGCAAACACGACGCGACCATACTTGGGCGGGCTGCGCAGTTGACCACTGTTGGCACTGATGTGGTCTTCACCACCCCTTCTGAGTTGGACCCTACGCTCGGGGGCGACGGCTGGGATCAGCAGCGGAACTTTGTTTCGAAGTACGGGGCGTATGTGGCCCACCGCCTTCCTGACTACCCTCTACGGGTGCTGCTAGATTGGGACCGGAAGGATGGGGACCTTGAGAAGGTGGTGGCCAAGTATGGGCCGGGAGGCGTACAGAACGTTGCGAGGATGGACGCCTCGTGGGCTGATTCTTTGGTAGGGGATTCTTTTAGGGGCATCGAGCGGTTCTACTCCCGACGCCTCCTCCGCCTGGCCGGTAAGCGCGGTATCTTAGGTTTGGCGACGAGGTCGGACGGAGGGCTTGTGGTCGGGCGGGAGGAGTTGGAGCGAGCAAAATCCGCATTGGCAGAATTGTTCGTCAGCGAGGCGCAACCTCACGACTGTCAGCATCTCCGCCCAGCCCTCGAGTGGGCTGCTTCCAGGAACTAGCCCCATGCCCACCATAACCATCTACGGCGGGGCGAACATGATCGGCGGGAACAAAATCCTGCTGGAGGACGCCGAGTCGCGGCTGTTCTTCGACTTCGGGACGACGTTCAAGACTCGGGACCTGTACTTCGAGGAGTATCTCAAACCCCGCCCCGGAGCGGGGCTGCTGGACCCGCTGGAGATGGAGCTGCTACCACCCCTGGAGGGGCTGTACCGGCCGGACCTGGTGCCCTCCGGCGACGTCTGGGACCGCTGCCGCGAGCGGCCCGGCTACCGCGAGCTGGAGCGGGTGGACGGCGTCCTGGTCTCCCACGCCCACGTCGACCACACGGGGTACATTTCGTTCCTGCGCGAAGACGTGCCCGTGTACGCCAGCGCGATGACGGCGTTCATCGCCAAGGCGATGCAGGACTCCAGCATGGCGGACTTCGAGAAGGAGGTCTGCTACATCACGCGGCGGGCGCTGGATGACGGCTATCTGCGAACGCAGCGGGAGAGCTACCGCCAGCGGCCGTTCTGCTTCGCCGACGCGGCGGCGATGAGCCCAGACGGGGAGGAGTTCTGGACCCGCTCGCCAAACCACATAGCGGGCGCCGATAACAAACGGCGCAAGGGTCTGGAGCCCGCGCCGTTCCAGATGTCGCCGGACCGTGTCGGCGACCTACCGGTGCGCTTCTTCCCGGTGGACCACTCCGTGCGCGGCGCCGGCGCGTGGGCCGTTGAGACATCGGCGGGCTGGGTGGTGTATACGGGCGACCTGCGCTGGCACGGGTCGGCGGCCGAGGAGACGAAGCGCTTCATCCACGAGGTGGCGTCGCTGCGCCCGCGGTTGCTGCTGTGCGAGGGTACGCGCATCGCCAAGGATGACGGCGGTAAGGAGGAGGGCGGCAAGAACGGCGATTACACCGAGCAGGACGTGTACGAGCGGGCGCTAAAGCAGGTGAAAGCCGAAGAGAGGCTGGTCGTGGCCGACTTCGGGCCGCGCAACATCGAGCGGCTGGAGACGTTCCTGAAGACCGCTGACGAGACCGGCCGGCAGCTCGTCATACTGTCGAAAGACGCCTATCTTCTGGAGGCGATGCGGCTGGCAGCGCCTTCGCTTCCCGCGATGTCCAACAGCAAGCAGATGCTGATGTACGAGGACCTGCGCTACAAGATCGAGCCGTGGGAGCAGAACCTGCGCGAGGAGTTCGGTGGGCGGATGGTGTCGGCGCGGCAGGTGCACAGCTCGCCCGGTGACTATATCCTGTGCTTCAGCTTCTGGGACTCGAAGAACCTCATCGACATCGATGTCCGCGGCGGCACCTACGTCTATTCGTCCAGCGAGGCGTATTCCGAGGAGCAGGAGCAGGACTTCCGGCGGCTGCGCGAGTGGCTCAGGCACTTCGATATTCGGTCAGTGGGATTGCCGCACGAGCGATGGCAGGGCATCGGGGGCCTACCCGAGGAGG
>MGNZ01000154.1:4171-6675 GCA_001795235.1 Chloroflexi bacterium RBG_16_64_32
GCACGCCTCCGGCCACGCCAGCGCCGACGATATCATGGAGTTCGTGCGGCAGATCAACCCGCGCACGGTGGTGCCGGTGCACACGGAGAACCCGGGCTACTTCCGGGAGCACCTGAGGGGCACGGACGTGGACGTACAGATACTGAAGTACGGCGGGTCGCTGACGTTCGGGTAAGGAGGGGCAGATGATAGGGGTGATCGTTGTCGTCATCCTGGCGGTGGCGCTGATTGCCGGGTTCATGGCCTGGGAGGGCCGCGAGAGCCGCCGAGCCCTCCACGAGCGGTTGGACGAGCAGCGGCGCTCGCTTGACGAACGGATAGGGCGAATCGACGGGCGCCTGGATCAGAACCTGGAGAACACAGCGACCCGCATGAAGGAGATCGGGGAGGAGCTGCGGGGGATGCGCGACTCCGCGACTCAGATACTGGACGTTGGGCGCAGCATCTCTTCACTGCAGGACATCCTCCGCCCTCCTAAGCTGCGGGGCGGATTGGGCGAGTTGCTCCTGGGCCGGCTGCTGGAGCAGGTGCTGCCCCAGGCCAACTACAGCTTCCAGCACCGCTTCCAAAGCGGCGAGGCCGTGGACGCCGTGATTAACCTCGGCGTCGCCCTCGTCCCCGTCGACGCCAAGTTCCCGTTGGAGAGCTTCACCCGCATGACGGCGGCGGAATCAGACGAGGAGCGATCGCGTCTGCGGCGGGACTTCGTGAAAGCGGTAAAGGGCCACATCGATGCGGTGGCCAAGTACATCCGCCCGGACGAGGGGACGTTCGACTTCGCCCTCATGTACATCCCGGCGGAGAACGTCTACTACGAGGTGATCGTGAAGAGCGCGGGGGAGTCGGACGGCGGCCTTCAGGAGTACGCCCTGGAGCGTCGCGTGGTCCCGGTGTCGCCGAACTGCTTTTACGCCTACCTGAGGGCTATCGTCCTTGGCCTGCAGGGGCTCAAGGTAGAGCGGGAGGCGCAGCAGATCCTGGGCCACCTGAGCCGGCTCAAGGGCGACTTCGGCCGCTTCCGGGGGGAGTTCGAGGTGCTGGGGCGCCACCTCAGCAACGCCCGCAACAAGTACGATGATCTCGACAAGACGGTAGAGCGGTTCGGCGACCGCCTGGCGCTACCGTTGAAGGGCGAAGATCCGGAACAGCTTGCCCTGCCTGCGGTTGAGGCGGCGGCCGTAGGCGACGACCAGGCATGAGATGAGCCGAGGCGGCCTCCCGGAGGCCGCCTTCGCACCGCACCGATACTAGTCGGTCAGGCAGGCTTCAGTTCGTTGATGCGGGCGCGTACGGCGTCCGCGTCCTTGAACCACTGAGCGTCTAGTTCGGTGTACTCCTTGTACTGATCGGGCACGTCATCCTCGGCGAAGATCGCCGTCACGGGGCACACCGGCTCGCAAGCGCCGCAGTCGATGCACTCGTCGGGGTCGATGTACAGCTTGCGGTCGGTGCCCTCCTCCTCGTGGATGCAATCGACGGGGCAGACCTCCACGCAGGACCTGTCCAGGACATCGATGCAGGGCTCGGTGATGACGTAGGTCATGGCATCTCCTCGTGTGACTGGGCGCCTGCCGGGCGTTTTACCACTATAATAAGTGCAAACTTGGGTATTTCACTATCCGTAGTCATGCTAGCGTGCTGGTGGGGGCAAGTCAAGGGGGAAAGCGTGTCATTTTATCGCTTCCAGAGCTGCCACGGCCTCTTGCGGGTGCGCCGTGCGTTGTCGGCGGCGCGACGTTCGTCCCCCAGAGCCTCGCGGGCGCGGGCAAGGGGCAGCTGACGGCGGAGCATCGTCATCTCGCCCGCCAGGTCGGACGCCGTGGACGGATCGCCGGCGATCTCAGGGAAGAGGGCGCGGAGCTTGTCGTCGAAGCCGGGAGCGGTGGAGCGGGGGCGGGCGCTCTCGCCGGCCATGGCGTCGAACACGGCGTACACCTTGAGCTCGTTGATCACCGACGAAAGGGCGGTGGCCAGGAGAGCGACCTGGAGGGGCCGGAGCTCCAGCGCGGCCGATTCTGCGTCGAGCTGCGGCTCCAGGGCCGAAGGCACCTCCCGGAGGCCGTGCTCGTACTCGCGCGCCGTCTGCGGATCCAGCTCTGAGCCCGGGCGGGCCAGGTGATAGGCCACGGCCAGGGCGACCATGCGGGCCTGGCGCCGGGGCAGCCGGAGGGCGAAGCGGGTCACGGCGAAGAGCCCTTCTGGCGTAGGGGCGAGCCCCTGTGCTCGCCCACCGCCTGCGCCGCCGGGTTTTCGGGGTCCTGATCCCATCGGAGTGGGTTCTCGGCAGTGTATTGCCGCACGTGGTTCAATTCTTCCTCGTCACGGATAACGCGCTCAAAGTAGTTGCGCTGCCACAGTCGGCCCCGGAACGGCCGCCACCCTTCGTCGCGCACGGCGCGGCGATACCTGGCCGTGGTCAAAGATTTGAACCGATGCACCACTTCCGGCAACGACAAGGTAGGGGCAACCCCCCGTGGTTGCCCCGATGCGCCATCAATCTGTGG
>MGNZ01000155.1:0-3957 GCA_001795235.1 Chloroflexi bacterium RBG_16_64_32
GAAAGGGCAGAGGCTTTAGACCGCCGGAACTACTCATGTATTCCATCGCCGGCTGCATGGGCATTCATAGCTACGAGGCGCTTCTCAAGGCTGGCAAGCACGTGGACAGTGTAGAGGTAGAAACCGATGGGGAACGTCAGGACGATCACCCAAAGGTGTTCACCAAGATAATGCTAAAATTCCGTTTTAAGGGGAGCGACTTGACCGATAAGGATATCGGGGATGCCATCGACATAGCACTAAACAAAACCTGTAGCATCGCCGCCATGGTGAATCGGGTGGCCCCCATATCCTGTGAATACCAAATAGGTTGAGCGAGGGGGCGGGATGTTCAAGAAGATACTCATAGCGAATAGGGGAGAGATAGCCTGTAGGATCATTCAGGCCGCCAAGGAGCTCGGTGTACCTACCGTGGCGATGTACTCCGCTGTGGATGCCAAGGCCAGGCATGTGAGGCTGGCCGACGAGGCCGTCCAGACGGGGGCTGACCCCCTGGATACCTATCTCAACATAGAGAACATAGTGAACCTGGCTCTTGAGGTCGGCGCCGACGCCATACACCCGGGGTACGGGTTTCTTGCTGAGAACGCGGAGTTTGTAAAGGCTTGTGAGGACGGCGGCGTAACCTTCATAGGGCCACCAAGCAGTGCCATGGCTTTGGCCGGGGACAAGGCGAGGGCCAAGGAGACCATGAGGAAGGCGGGCCTTCCCGTGATCCCTGGCAGCGAGGGCATCCTGAAGGACGTCCGGGCGGCGAAGACGCTAGTCAAGAAGATGGGCTTTCCTGTGCTTCTCAAGGCAACGGCCGGCGGTGGTGGCAGGGGCATAAGGGTTTGCCACGATGAGGAGGAACTTGCAGGAAACTATGACATGGCATACAGCGAGGCCGAGAAGGCCTTTGGGAACGGGCAGCTCATCCTAGAGAAGCTGATCATGAATGCGCACCACATCGAATTTCAGATCCTTGGTGACAAGCACGGGAGTGTGATCCACCTCGGCGAAAGAGACTGCTCCATCCAGAGGCGGAACCAGAAGCTCATCGAGATAGCCCCCTCCCTTCTCCTCACAGCCGAGAAGAGGACGGAGATGGGCAGCATGATCTGCAAGGCTATGAAGTCTATAGGGTACTACAACGCTGGCACGGTGGAGTGTCTTGCTGACGAGGAGATGAACATCTACTTCATGGAGGTGAACACCAGGATTCAGGTGGAGCACCCCGTGACCGAGGAGATAACCGGCGTCGATATTGTAAAGGAGGGGATAAGGATAGCCGCAGGCATGCCCCTTCAATACAAGCAGGAGGATATCAAGTTCAACGGCAACGCCATGGAGTGCCGCATAACCGCGGAGGACCCGGCGAACAACTTTGCCCCCTGTATGGGCAAGGTAGAGAAGTACCATGCACCGGGCGGGATCGGCATAAGGGTGGACAGCGCGGCCTTCCGGGGCTATGAGGTAACGCCCTACTACGATTCCATGATAGCCAAGCTGATCGTCTGGGCAAGGACGTGGGAGGAGACGGTAGCGCGCACGAAGCTGGCCTTGCAGACCTATGCCATAAGCGGTGTGAAAACGATCATTCCGTACTACCTGAAGGTTATGGATGATGAAGATTTCAAGGCCGGCAGGTTCCACAACAGATATGTGGATGAGCATCCTCATCTCCTTGACTATGAGGTAGAGCGCGAGAGAGAGGATTACATGGCGGTTTTGGCGGGCGCGATAGCGTTCTATCACAGGCCTTAGGGGGTCTCTTATGCCCAAGCGTGAGACTTTTGACGATATTCTGGACAAACTGTCCAAGGACATAGCGGCGGTTCTCAAAGCGCCTGTCGGCAGTAGAAGGGTCAAGGTCACCGACCTGACCCCAAGGGAAGGCCAGCAGACCAAGCTGGCCACCAGGGTTGCTACGGAGGATCTCATCCCCCTGTGCGAAGAGCTGGACAAATGCGGGTTCTATGCCGTCGAGATGTGGGGTGGTGCAACCTTCGACACCTGCATAAGGTACCTCAAGGAAGACCCCTGGGAGAGGCTGAGAACCATCAAGTCGGTGATGCCCAATACGAGGCTCCAGATGCTTCTGCGGGGGCAGCACGTACTGGCCTACAGCCCCTCTTCAGACAAGGTGGTCCGTAGGTTCGTGGAGAGGGCCGTAGCAAACGGCATGAACGTGTTCAGGATTTTCGAGGCCACCAACGACTTTAGAAACCTACAGGTGGCCCTTGACGCCGTGAAAGAGTGTGGGGATGAAGCTGAAGCCCACATCGAGGTGAACTACACCATCAGTCCCGTCCATACCTTTGAGAGGTGGATGGACTATGCAGAACAACTGATAGAGATGGGGGCCGACTGGCTGTCCTTCAAGGATGCCACAGGCATCCTCATGCCCTTCGATTCCTACCGGCTGATCAAGGGCATAAAGGAGCGGGCCGGCGACAAGCTCCCCGTCCTCCTCCACTGTCATGATATGGGCGGCACGTCGATCGCCAACCATTTCATGGCTGTTCTGGCCGGGGTTGACATGTTCGATACGGCATTGTCTCCCCTGGCCTTTGGCTCATCTCACCCCGCCACCGAAAGTATGGTGGCGATGCTGAGGAATACACCCTTTGATACGGGGATAGACCTGAAGAGCCTGGAGGAGCCCGCCAGGATCGCCAGGGAGATCAAGGAGAAGTACGAGAAGTACGCCACAAAGTACTCCGAGGTCAGCGGCGAGGTTCTCATCCACAAGATACCCGGTGGCATGATCGCCAACATGGTCGCCAACCTGGAGGAAGCGGGCAAGCCGGAGCTGATGGATCAGGCCCTCAAAGAGATCCCCAGCGTAGAGGCGGACCTCGGCTATCCGCCGCTCCTTACGCCTTTGAGCCAGATCGTGGGCGTCCAGGCGACGCTGAACGTGATAAGCGGGGAAAGATACAAGATCATAACAAGCGAGACCAGGGACTATGTCGAAGGCAAGTACGGCATTCCGCCAGGCCCCATCAATAAGGAACTGATGCAGAAGATCATGGGGGACGAGGAGCCTGACTATTCATTGAGAGCGGGAGACCTTGCTGACCTGGAGGACTGGGACAAGGCGGTAGAAACGCTTGGTCCTCTGGCGAAGAACGACGAGGACATCATCATGGGGGTCATGTTCCCGATGCAGGCCAAGGAGCTCCTGACCCTCAGGGAGAGCGGTGAGCTTGCTGCAGCGCACGCTGCGGCCATACCCTCGGGGCCTGCAGAGCCCTCTGGGGCCGCGGCCGAGGCGCCGGCAAAGCCGGCTGGAGCCCCGGCCGAGGCGCCTGCGCAGGTACCTGCGGCGCCTCCTGCCGCGCCAGCTCGGGCTACGGGTGCTGTGCTGGCTACGGTGTTGCCTGCCCCTGTCGAGTTTGATGCGGTCGTTGACGGTGGGACGTTCCACGTGCAAGTCGCCGGTGTTGGAGAGCCCCCCATGCCGGGGGCCCCGGTGAGATACTTCGTCAAGATAGACGGTAGGCTCGAGGAAGTGGAGGTGCGTCCGCAGGCAGACATCGCGCCCGTTGAGTTTGACGAGGTCTTTCATGGCGACAAGTTCCACGTGCAGGTCGCCGGTGTCGGCGAGCCGTCGAAGCAGGGAGGCCCCAGAAGCTACTTCATCAGAGTAGACGGCAAGCTGGAGGAGATAGAGGTGCACCCCCAGGTGGAGATTCCGCCGCCTGCAATGCTTGCGTCCTCTGCAACGCGAGCGCCCGCTGCAGCACCTGCCCCCTCCGCCAAAGCACCTAACCCTGCCGCCCAAGCCGTGGCAGAGGCCGCTGCAGGGGCGATACCAAAGGCAACCCAGCCTGGAGACGCGGTAAGCCCCATGGCCGGTAGAGTGGTCAGGGTGCTGGTCAAGAAGGGCGATTCTGTGAAGGCAGGCCAAACGGTGGTGGTGGTGGAGGCCATGAAGTTGGAAAGCGAGGTTCAAAGCCCGATAGCCGGCGA
>MGNZ01000155.1:4029-4181 GCA_001795235.1 Chloroflexi bacterium RBG_16_64_32
CATTTTGGCCCCAAGAGCCTTCGGCTGTTGATTCTTCCCAGGTGGCCGACGCCGTCAGCGAGAAGCTGCGAGCGATAGACCAAGTAACCTCGCCGCGCACTTCAGTGCGCGGCGGAGAGAACAGGAGGTGTGTCATGCGTCCTAAAGTCACC
>MGNZ01000155.1:4193-5408 GCA_001795235.1 Chloroflexi bacterium RBG_16_64_32
TCCGCGGGCCATGACCTGCGGTTTAGTATCAATGTAAGGAGGTACGCCTTGCGTCCCAAAGTCACCATCGCCGGCGCCGGCGCCACTGGAGGTTCGATGGTCCAGATCCTTCAAGAGAAAGGCTACTGCGACATCGTCCTACTGGATATTGTCGAGGGCTTGCCTCAGGGCAAGGCCCTGGACCTGGCCCACGCGGGACCTCTCGTGGGCTCCGACGCCCGCATCATCGGCACCAACGACTGGAAGGACACGGCGGGCTCGGACGTCGTCGTCATTACTTCCGGCGTCCCCCGCAAGCCCGGCATGAGCCGCGAAGACCTTGTCAACACGAACGCCGGCATCGTGCGAGACGTGGCCCTGAACGCCGTTCAGCACTCCCCCGACACGATCATCATCGAGTTCGCCAACCCCATGGATGCCATGACTACCGTGGTCAAGCAGGCCACCAACCTGCCCCGCGAACGCATCATCGGCCAGGGCGGCATGCTGGACAGCGCCCGCCTCCGCACCTTCCTGGCCTGGGAGCTGGGAGCCTCGGTCAAGGACGTTGACGCCTACGTCTTGGGTGGCCACACCGATGCCACCATGGTCCCCATCGTCAGTCACGCATTTGTCGGCGGCGTCCCCATACGTCAGCTTCTTTCCAAGGAGCGCATCGACGCCATCGTGGATCGGACACGCACGGGAGGGACGGAGGTCGTAGGCCTTCTGGGCACAAGCGCCTGGTACTCGCCGGCCTGGGCCACGGTTGAGATGGTGGAGTCCATCCTCCTGGACCGCAAGCGCATCCTGCCCTGTAGCGTCTGGCTGGAGGGCGAATACGGCATTCGCGACTCCTTCGTGGGAGTGCTGGCCCAACTGGGCGCTGGCGGCGTGGAGAAAGTCATCGAGGTCGAGCTAGATCCGGAGGAGCTAGCGGGGCTCAAGAAGGCCGGCGAAGCCGTCAAGGAGCTGGTTGGGCTGATCGGCGCGAAGGCGTAAGGCCGCCATGGTTCACAACGCCGAACGCCGCGACTGCTATCATTGAATGTGCCCATGCGCGAAGTCCACGTAGACCAGATCCGCGACACCGTCCGCCAGCTCTGCCAGGACGCAACGACCCTACTCCCGGATGACGTTCTGGACGCGCTGAAGCGAGCCCGCGAGCGAGAGGAGTCTCCGCTGGCCCAGCGCGTGCTGGACCAGATCCTGCGCAACGCAGAGCTGGCCGGTGAG
>MGNZ01000156.1 GCA_001795235.1 Chloroflexi bacterium RBG_16_64_32
CAGTCCAGAAAGCGTCCACCAGCTCGGCCAGGATATAGAGTCCGTGGACGTCAGCGCGCAGGAACTCCGCCGCCATTGGGCTGCGCCAGGTATCCTTCCACCAGGCCCGAGTCATCGGTTGCCAGTCACGATGCATCGGCAGCGACGGAGCCCGCTGACGCTCGCTCCCTTCGGGTGCCAGGGTCGCCCCAGTCGATACGCGGTTACGGCGTTGACGGAGGGCGGCAGGTTTTGGGATCGGCCCGCTCATCTCAACCCGTACTCACTTCTGGAACCCGTACAAAGTAAAAACATTGTGACGTGCGGTGTCCGCTCGCCGAGAGCGTTTAGTTTCAGCCGCGTTCCCACAGCGTCCTGATCTCCTGTTCCGTCTTCGGGATGCCTTCGCGCATCGCCTTGTTCACTGCCTCTTCCGCCTGCGCCATGAAGTGAACGCCGCGGGTACCCTGCGCCTTGATCTCCTCGCGCACCGCTTGCACCTGCTTCGACGTGCCTCGGCCCTCTGGGATAATGCCGTGCGAGATCATCCAGCGCTTGATCGGGCCGTAGGGTGGCCGCCGCCCTGGCCGTCGCCCCTCTTCGATGGTGAACGCGATACCTCTGACTGACGGAGCCGGAGCCACGCGGGCGCTGCTACCGTCCAGCGCGAAGTCCAGCAGGATGGCCCGGCCCAGCGTGCCCTTGTCCGCAGGGTGCGGCTTCGCCGCCCGTTGCGCTGTCTTCTGGCCTACACGGCCCAGCTCCTGCAGGAACGAACGGGTCGGGGCCAGCAAGCGGCCTTCGCGCAGGCGGAGGCGGAGTTGGTCCAGGCCGACGATCTGGACCTCAAACTGTCGCTGTTGCTGTGGCATCAGGCGATTCGCGTCATCGCTGCTAACGTCTTCCGGCTGTGGCAGGGCTTACAGAGGCCCTGGCCGTTCGCAAGGCTCCAGCCGCCGCCCTGGCTGAGAGGGATGACGTGGTCCGCCTCGCGGCTGGGTGACTTGCCGCACGCCCTACAGATCACGTCGCGCGCCAGGATGGCGGCACGCCACTGGCGGTGCATGGTGCCGTATCCCCGCTGCGCTGCTGTCCCGCGCTGTCGCTCGTAGGCCCGCGCGTGCCCAGCGCAGAGGCCGCTGCGTCCGGCGATGGCCGGGCAGCGGGGCGTTCGGCAGGGTGTGGCGAGCAGCGTCGGCATTAGACCAGCCTCATCCAGACATCCACCATCTGACCGTCCCTGAACAGCAACCAAGCGTCCCTCAGCCCTGCGCCGGCGAGGAGGACCGGCCGGTGGAGGATCGTCATCGTAGCGATCTCCTGCGGCCGCAGGTGGGCACCGACGATGCCACAGCTCACCGTCTGTCGGTCCTGGCGTATATGTACCGCTGGCAGGCACTCTTCTCGTTCTCCGTCGGGGCGCGTCTCAGCGGCGCCAAGGCACTGTCGTAACGCTCCCCGCAGTTCACACAGACTATATCGGCCAAGTCCAGCGAGTCCTTGCAGAGAGCACCGCCACAGCGGGGGCAGGGCGCGGAGCCGGAGACCGCCCCACGCGCCACCGGCTCCGCTAGAAGGAGATCGTCCCTGGTTGTCATCATCGGCAAATGAAAAGGCCCCGCCGTCGTGGTGGGGCCGTCATGGGCGCTTACCGCCCATTAGATACTTGATACGCTATTTGGTGAGTTTTGTCAATCTATTCGCGCCCTTAATTGCTAAGGTGCGTCAACAGGTGATGCACGAGGCAGCGCCTTCGCCATCTCCGCCATCCCGCCGCCGTCCCGCTCCGCGGCCCGGCAGAGCCAACCGTAGACGAACGCCTTCGCCTCGCCCAGCCGTTCAAGGCGTCGGCTCGCCCGGAGATACTGGCGCGTCGCAAGGGCCAGCCCGCGGTTGGCTTCGCCCATATCGCGCAGAAGCTGATGGACCAGGATCAGCCCATCGAACAGCCGGCGCGCGAGATTCACGGAGTGGAAGCCGGCGCCCCGCGCCATAGGGACCGGGTTGGCCGTCTCCCAGTCCCCCCAGACGAACTCGGGCAGGGCGAGCACCAGGCGCGCCAGGCGGGTGAAGTCGTTCCAGGTGCGCTCTATGGCCCAGGTGTCGAAGGTCGCGCAGGGGCGGTCTCTGCGGGCGCAATCAGCGACATATTGCTGAAATGCGACGAACAGATCGTCCCTCCACGAACGGTCGCCGATCACTTCACCCCCGACCGCTGCGTCGCCCATGCTCCCCTGCGGTTCATCGCCGGCCTGAAGTGCGCCACCTTCCAGCCGCAAAGTTTCGCCAGCTCGATAACCTGGCGCTGGAAGTCGCGCTCGGAGAGGTGCTCGTTCACGGCCCCATCCTCATCGTCGCCTGCCCCGGCGCTCCCTTGCAGCCCCCCCCCGCGCGTACGGCGTACGTACGGGCGTACGCCGTAGATATACCTTAGATAGCACGTTCATAACCTCTATGGCCATACTTCCCGAGCGTACGTACGGCCCCCCCCCTTATATAAGGGGCGTACGCGTACGCGAGTGGCGAACGTTATTAAGAAGAGAAGATCAACGACCATCCCTGACCTGCTTTCACAAAGGGGTGTCCACTGTAGCGGTTGAGGGCAGCACGGACCGCGTTGGCGCCAAGTTCTATTCCATCCACCTCCAAGGCAAGGGCGATGTCGTCCGGCGTCATCGGTGCTCCGTGGTTCGCCTTGAGCACGCCGGCGATCTGGTCCTTCCGCGACAGGAACTCGCCGAACCCCGGCAGCATCGTCGGATCGCACTCCCGGAAGCAGATGGATTCCAGCGCCTCCCCCTCCCCCTGGAAGTCGATGGAGTAGCCGTGGCGCGGAAGCAGTAGCCCGTTGTTGCTCTTGTGACAGGACAGCGCCATGTTGACCACCGCCTCCCCCTCGCTCTGGGCCTTCACCATTCCCCAGACCAGGCGGCTCAGATTATAGGCGTAGACAGAGCCAAACGGTTTCTTCTTCGTGCCTTCGGCTTTCGTCACGTGGTCCACAAACAGCGTAGGAACGGCCAGCGAGCGGGCGGCGTTGAAGACGCGTATGGTGGCCCCGGCGCTTTCGGGGTCGTCACCGCGCGCCGGGCCGAGCGAATCAACGATCACCATTACCACTTCACGCTCCACGATCTGCCGCCGCAGGTACGCCGCAGCCTCCGGAAGGCTCGCCACTTCCTGGCGGTAGTAGATCGGTGCCATGTCATCGAAGCTGAGGCCAGCGCCCTTCACAATGGCGGCTAGCCGCTCACGGTGAACGTAGCGGTCGGTCTCCCAATCGAGATACAGCACGGCCCCCGATTGAAAAGGGCGGTGCGTTCCCACTACCGCTTGGCCGGAAGCTACGGACGCGGCGATGGCGAGCGCCATCACACTCTTGCCAGTGCCACCATCGGCGAACAGATCAGTTGGGCCGCCCATCTCGACATACGGCTGGAGCAACCACCTGGGCCTGTCTGCGAGCGACACCTGGCGTAAGTCCACCAGGGGATCGCCGGTCCGCCAGCGATCCAGGGCCAGAAAACAGACCTGCTCCAACATCCCCGCCCAGTCCAGTTCGGGCGCGCGATCCTCTAGCATTTTGGCCAGCGTCTTTCGGGTCTGGCCGGCGCTGAGGTTGAACCTCTGCCGCGTGAGCAACCCCGGCCGCGGCGGCCTTTCGCTCTGCACAACGATCTCACAGCTCAGCCCCTGCCCGCGTTCCTCGGCAAGGCGGTCTAGTTCAATCGAGATGTTCAGATCAGGCCAATCGAAGCGGTAGACATCGCCAAGGGCCACGAACTCAGGTTTCAAGTTGCCACCCCCCCCTTTGCCTGCGCCAGAGGCGTCCGCCCAGGCGTGGACTCAATCTGCGGCTTGCTCTTCGCTCGTGGTGCCGGCTGGAGGCCGCGTTCGTTCACCGGCCCGTAGTTCAGGTCCGGATAGAAGAGCAGGAAGCAGCCACCGCAGATGAGGGCCTTGTTATGTTCGGGCCGCTCACAGCAGTTGCGACGGGGCAGCCCGCAGTCAGACCGGCAGCGAGGACAGATCATGCCCGCACACTCCCCTTCCTCACAAACAGCCGCGGGTAATCCGCCAGCGCCCGTCCGCTCCGGCACGCCCCGTAGTCGCGCACGCACCCACGGGAGGACGCGGGCTTTCCGTTGCCGGCGCGGAAGTGAACACAAGCCAAGCAGGAGTACAGCCGCACATGGGCCTGAAGCTCTCGCGGGGTCATCGCCGCCCCGCCTCCAACGTGACGGTCAGCCGCCAGAGGACCGCGCACTTGGGACAGTACGCCTGCCAGTCGGGCGGGCGGAACAGCGCCACGAATGTGCGCCCGCAGACGCAGGCCACGTTGACGTTCGCACTGAGCGCCATTGCTGCCCGCGTCATGCCGGCGTCTCGTCCCACATCCTGCCGTCCAGCCTGCGCCCGCCGCTCGCGGGACGCGGGCCGCTCACGTCGTCGCCCTCCGCACCGCCTTAGCGATCGCTCTGCCGGTGGGCATGCTAACGCCGTTGCCGATGACCGACCGCTTGCCCTGCATCGTGAACGGCATCTCCGCCGTGAAGTCGCGCGGTAGCCCCATCGCCTCGCAGGCGTCCTCGATAGGCAGGACGCTCCCCATCCCTGGAAGTGGCCCGCCGCCTCTCTCCTTGCTCCGCACCCGTGCGCCGCTCGACGCTATGCGGGCATCGGCGACCACAGAACGGCGGCTGTGGGGCAGGCTGCCACCTTGGCCTTTGTCGCGGCTTCCTTGGCCGATGCGAGTGTCGGCCAGGACGCTCGTGCGCCGCTTCTCCTCGTAGGCGATACCAGAATCGCAGCCAAGAGTAGCCGGCCCGAGTTCGGGCCGCATCAGCGCCGCCCACTCGATGTCCAGCGCCTTCCCGTCCACCGTCCCGAAGCTGAACCGGCGCGGCCTCGGCTGCACGCCACCGACCCACTTGTCGCGCACCATCTGGGGCTTCGTGACGTAGCCCTCGACGTGCGGAACGGGCGCGTCGGGCACGTTCTCCATCAGGAACCACGCCGGCTGCGCCTCCGCCACCACGCGCTCGAACTCCGGTATGAGGTTGCCGAAGCGAGGCTCGTGGCCGTTGTGCCGGATCAGGTGACGCAGGGCCGAGAACGCCTGGCACGGCGGCCCGCCGATGACGCCCTCGAACACGCCTGACAGTGGGTGGAACGCCCGCACGTCGCCGCCCCAGATTACATCCGGCCCGCGCACCACGCAGTAGCCCTCCTCCTCGAAGGCGCGGCCCAGCAAATCTATGCCGGGAAACACGGAGAGCACGAGGCCGTCGCTCATCGCAGCACCACCACCGGCGGGTCCGGCGCCGGGGTCGACCAGTACGCTATCGCCAGCGGCGCCAAACGATTGGCCAGCGACACGTCCGCCAGCCCCTCACGACGCAGCCAGCGCCAGATCGCATACGCCGCCGACGCGCGCTCCAGGTCCATTACGTCATCCTCGCTTTCAAGATGCGCCACGCGAACGCCGCCTGCTTAGGTCACCGTCACCCTTACCGCGCCCTCCGCGTCGCCGGCCAGGTCCGGCCGTAGTACGGCTGGTGGCCGTTGCGCCGCTGGTGCGCCGGCGAGCGTGCCGGCTGCGACAGGTAGGCCGTGGAGGAAGCTATCGCCAGCAGCCCGCCCACGAAGGCGAGCAGCGGTAGAGTCCCCTGCGCGCCCCAGGCTATCCGCGCCATCCAGTACGCCTCCCACAGCAGCCCGGTCAACATGATCGCCGTCGCTAAACCTCGCATCGAATTGTCCTCCCCTGATCCCGCCGATCCCCGCCAGCAGCAGCGCCACCGCGAGGCCGACGAGGACGGTCCTCAGACGCGATCCCCGCTGCTAGGCTCCGCCGCCGCAGCTACCGTGATTTCCTCCTCCGTCCATTCCTTCGATTGCTCTCGGCTCGTGGCCATCTCAGCTAGCCGCTCCAGTTTGGCCCAGCCGCTGCACCTTCTCCGCGAGCGATTCCTCCGTCCTTCGCTGCGCCTGAAGGTCGCGCCGAGTCTGTTGAATCTCACGCCGAAGAGACTTCAACTCGGCAACAAGTTCAGGTAGGGCGTGCTCGCAGAGGTATAGCGCCGCCGCCGCCCCGAAGTTCGTATCCCCAGCGACACCGCTCTTGATAGCCTCGAACTGCTCCGTGAGTTGCTGAAGATTCTTAGCCCGCCGCAAGACCCTCACTGTCTTAGCCATTTCAGTGTCCCCTTTCGCCGCTAGCCTCCGCCGCCGCCTTTGCCTTCGCCCGGCGCGGCTGGCGGCTCGTCCTCCGGCAGCGGAGCCTTCCACGGCGGCTCCTCCTGGCCCGTCAGGACGCGCGTCATGAATTCCCAGGCGCCGTCCGTCCCGCGCCCATCGACGGCCAACAGCCGGCCATGCTCCGATAGTGCGTGGCAGGCACTCGGATCGCCGTCCTTGTGGTTGCCCTTGCCGCCACAGGGGAGCCGCAGCCGCGCATGGATCGCCGAGAGCGTCGTCAGGCCCATGTCGGCAGCCGTGGCGAAGAAGCGGCGTCGGGCCTCATCGGACTGCACCCGCTCCCTGGGCGGCGGCTTCGCTTCCTTCGTACCCGCCTTCTGAGCGCCCTTAGTCTCAGTCGGGCCGACCTGCCTGACCTGCCCCGCTTTCGTCGCCAGGGCGATCACGCGGGCCTTCAGCTTGTCGTCCAGCAGCTTCCCCTTGGCGTTTCGGGCGGCCTTAGAAAGCGCCTTCTCGAACGCGAACTGGTCCGTGTACCAGCGGTTCTTGTTCTTGCTCCACTTGAGCTTCCCCTCACGCTTCGAGCCGAGGGCGGTATCGACCAGGATTTCGCGGCCATCGTCGGCGACGAGGTAGCGCCCGGCCTCCACCGTGCCATAGAAGGCATCGTCGTTCTCGCGCCAGTCGTGCCGGATGATCCTGATCGCCTCTCCGTGCCGGCCTGACTCGCGGCAGGCCTGCTCGACGCCGGCGATGCTCAGCCCCGTGACCTCCTGCCCGTCCTGCGTGAAGCGGTACGCCCAAGTGGCGACGGCGCGGCCCTGCAGCTCCGCGACGATCAGGTCGTCATCTAAGCCATCGAAGGTGATGAGAGCTAGGCTCTGCGAGTCCACGGCGATGGCATCGGCGCTGCTCACGCCGCACCGCCCTTCTCCAGCAGTGCCAGCGCCTCTTCGCGGGTGAGCTTCTGGACGCCCAGCGGTGCCGCAAGGAAGTAGTCGAGTTCGCCATTCTGCCGCGTCCAGACTTCGCCGCCGCCGTAGGCATAGCCGACGAACTTGTCGCGTTCCTTGACGACAAAGAGCACACGCCCCCAATCGCCGGGTAGCGACACGTAGGCCTTCCCCGGCTGTTGGCGGGCAAGCCCTTCAAGGTGACTCAGGAACGCCTCTGGTTGGAGCTTCGCGCCCAGCTCGCGCCGGGCGGCCCCGATGTCTTCGAGCATCGCCGGCACGTCGTCGGCCCTCACGACGCCCTCTCCTGCGCCTTGGCGATAGCGGAGCGGGCCTGGCAGGAAGCACAGGGGCCATCCAGTGGGCAGGTTGGCTCTGAGTGTGTCGCCTTTGTACGTAGCAGCCGCTCCAGCGCCGCCAGCAGGTCGGGTGCGGCGGCGATCAGCGGCTGGTTGCAGGGCGCTACAGTTTCACAGATGAGGTAGCCGCCGTAGAAGGTCGTGTCCTCAGTACCCTCGACGCCGTCGGCGATGGGGACGTCGGCGACAATGCCGCCATGCGCGCCGATGCGCCATGGTCCCAGTGTGTGCTGGGCTTTCGCCGACTCCGGCGGTGGGGTAGACTCGCTATCAGGGATGGTACTCATACTACCGTCCTTTCTCAGGCCGGGACGTTCAGCGCGTCGCGGCCTGTCTTCGTCTGCGGGATAGTGCGGGCGGGGGAGACGCGACTCAAGCCCCCGCCCGCAGCCGGTGGTTGCGGCCCGCGGAGTGAGCCGTCACAGCGGGCCAGGTCCTCAGTCAGATGCGGCAAGCCTATACGACGGGGGTGCGGCGATGAGACTGTGCTTGACTGACTGAGGGCCTGGATCGCGGTAGCGTTGGCGGGGGCCACCCCGCGCGCCCTTCCGTTGTTTGCCGGGAGGCCCCCGCTGCAGTGTCCACCTACGACGCGCCCTGCCTCCTTTCTGTCGCTACTCGGCCGTCCGGCGCGGCGCAGAGAGCCGCCCGCCGTAGGAAGGAGAGCGGGGGCGGTCTGTGCCGCGCTGGAAAGCCGAACCGCGAGCTGCGTCA
>MGNZ01000157.1:0-7212 GCA_001795235.1 Chloroflexi bacterium RBG_16_64_32
AGCTCGGAGCAGGGGCCGCAGGGGCCGACTTCGCCGGAGAACCAGTAGTTGTGCTCCTCGCCGTAGCGGCGGATGCGCTCCGGGGGCAGGTGCCGCCGCCACAGGTCAAACGCCTCATCGTCGTCCAGGTATACGGCGGCCCAAAGACGGTCCCGGTCCAGGCCCAGCCATTCCTTGGCGGTGACGAACTCCCAGGCCCAGGGGATGGCCTCGGCCTTGAAGTAGTCGCCGACGGAGAAGTTGCCCAGCATCTCGAAGAAGGTGAGGTGAGAGGGGTCGCCCACGGAGTCGATGTCGCTGGTGCGGAAGCACTTCTGGACGGTAGCGAGGCGGGGATGGGGCGGCCTGGCCTGACCCATGAAGTAAGGCTTAAACTGCACCATGCCGGCGCTCGTGAACAGCAGCGTGGGGTCGCCCGGGGGCACGAGGGGGGCGCCGGGCATACGCCTATGGCCCCGCTCCTCGAAGAAGCGGAGGAAGGCTTCGCGGATTTCGTCTGGTTTCACCGTGTGCGTCCTCCCGCCTCCGGCGGGGTCTATCCGTCTCAGGCGGTCCGCCCAGGCGGATTATAGCGTAGGCGGGCTATAAGGCACGAGGCGCGGTCCGCCCAGGCGGATTCGGTGGCGGCGGCTGAGCGGTCCCCAGCCTCCCGGCAGCCGACCTAGCGACACGCGCGTGCCTCGCGCCTTGAAGCGCCGCCGCGCTTGACAGCCTACGGGCATGTCGGTAGGATAGATTCACGAAATTGGCATCGATGAACGGGCTGACTAATTCTTGAGCAGCGACGACCCTCCAGATAGTAGCGGTATCTCCCTCTTCCGGCCCACCTTTCCCCTTTGGCCAACAAATGGCGCCCTGTTTCCGTCTCACTGCATGAGCGACATCCCTATCTCCCCCTCGCTAGACTAGGTCGAATATGAATGGCAAGCGCCCGGTGCCAGGCGGCACCGGCGGATGGCTATAGATATGGCTGAGGCTGTGACCAGCGATACGCTGGCGGCGCTGCGGGCCCAGGCCAATGACCGGCTGCTAGCCTGCGCGCGGCTGCTTGAGGCGGGCGTGCGCATCTCCGACCCAGCGACAACGTACGTTGAGCCGAGCGTGGAGATAGGTGAGGGCACTGAGATCCGGCCCAACACAACAATCACCGGAAACAGCGTCATCGGAGGTCGCTGCGTCATCGGCCCCAACACCGTCATCGCCGACTCGCGTATTGGTGACGAAAGCGTGGTTGTGGCATCGGTGCTGGAGGGAGCGGTGTTGGCGTCGCGAGTGGAGGTGGGGCCGTTCAGCCACCTGAGGCCGGGCAGCCGGCTGGAGGCGGGCGTGCACGTGGGCAACTTTGTCGAGGTGAAGGCGTCGCGCCTGGGGCGGGGCACCAAGGTAGGGCATTTCAGCTACCTGGGCGACGCCGAAGTAGGCGAACAGGTGAACATCGGCGCGGGCACGGTGACCTGCAACTACGACGGCGAGAAGAAGAGTACCACCATCATCGGTGACCGCGCTTTTGTGGGCAGCGATACGATGCTGGTGGCGCCGGTGCGTCTAGGCAGGGGCGCCAAGACCGGCGCCGGCTCCGTGGTGACTGAAGACGTTCCGGACGGGGCCATAGTGGCCGGAACGCCCGCGCGCTCCTTGAGGAGGCGCAGGCAAGGACAGGTGCAGAAGCAGGGTGGATAGCGAAGCTTGGGCCGGGGTAGCCATCCTGGCGCTTGCCGCCATCGTTTTCGTGTTAGTGGTCGCCGCTGAGGCGGGCGTAATTGCTGGCGTGCGGGCGCGGGCCCTCGGCGAGCCGCCAACGTCTCGCATGGAGGCGCTGCGACGATTCACGCGGGAGCGGCAGGCGGCTCTCTCCGCGCTGGCCCTAGCCCGCAACCTGACCCTTGTAGGGATCACCGCCATCACGATAGCGCTGGTACTGGAGGAGGCTGGACATAGCTGGGGCGCGGTCGCCATCGCCGCCCTAGCGACGCTGATCTCTCTTATGCTGCTCCAGGCGCTTCCCCGCCTTCTCGTCTCGCAGAATCCGGAGCGTTGGCAGAGATTCTTGGGGCCGTTCGTTGATGCGATCCGGATGCTGTTCGGAGCGCCGGCCCGCCTTCTAGACCTGCCGGTGGCTGCCCTCCTGAGATGGTGGCGCGGGCGACACCCGGAGGAAGCATCGGAGGCGGAAGAGATATTGCGGCTAGTGGAGATGGAGGAGGCAGGGCGGGGCATCGCCGAGCCAGAGAGGCGGATGATCCGGAGCATCATGGAGATGGAGGAGACTACGGTGCGCGAGGTCATGGTGCCCCGTATCGACATCATAGCGGCCAGCGTGGAGGACGGGTTCGCTGAGGTGGGGCGCCTGATGGTGGAGAAAGGGTACAGCCGCCTTCCCGTGTACGAGGATACTATCGATAACGTGACCGGAGTGGTGTACGCCAAGGAGGTGCTGAGGCACCTAGCCAAGGGCACGAGCCCCGTCAGCCTCCACGACATGGCGCGTCCAGCGTACTTTGTGCCGGAGAGCAAGAAGGTCGACGAACTGCTGGGCGAGATGCGGCAGCAGAGGCTATCCATCGCAATCGTTGTGGACGAGTACGGCGGCACCGCCGGGCTGGTCACTGTCGAGGACCTGGTGGAGGAGATCGTCGGCGAGATCGAGGATGAGTTCGATGTCCGGGAGCAGGAGATTCAGCTCGTCACGCCAACGGAGGCGATAGTTGACGCTCGCGCGGGCATCGACGACTTGGGCGAGATGTTCGACCTGCGCATCGAGAAGGAGGACTTCGACAGTGTGGGCGGATTCATCTTCAACAGCCTGGGACGCATGCCGAGCGTAGGCGATGAGGTGCGGGTTGACGGTCTGGTGATCCGGGTGCTTACCGTGATGGGGCGCCGTATCAAGAAAGTCCGGGTCACGAAGATCGAGAGCGCGACCGAAGAGCCGCAGAACGAAGACAAGACGGCCTAGAGCTTCGCCTCCTTCTTTGGCGCACAGTCGGGGCTGTGCTAGAATGTCCTGACGCCAATGACCACGCCAGACGAACTGAAGTACTGGGTCGCCCTGAACCGCATCGCCGGGCTGGGCCGCGTGCGCTATTCATTGCTTGAGAGCCACTTTCCTAGCATGATGGACGCGTGGAATGCGGGCCCCACAGAGCTACGGGCCGCCGGATTCGATGCCAAGCTCGTATCTCGCATCGTGTCCGCGCGGGCCAGCATCTCCCCGGACGCCGAATTTGAGCGTCTGGCCAAGCACAACATTTCCGCGCTCACCTGGCACGATCCAGCGTACCCAGCACGACTGAAGGAGATTTATGACCTACCCCCGCTGCTCTACGTTCGCGGCGAACTGACGGCTGCCGACGAGTGGTGCGTGGCCGTGGTGGGCACCCGCCGCCCCACGCCGTATGGGCGGCAGGTGGCGGAAGAGCTAAGCTACGGGCTCGCCCAGAGCAGTATCTGTGTGGTGAGCGGCCTGGCGCGCGGTATCGACTCCATCGCCCACCGGGCGGCGCTGGACGCCGGTGGCCGCACGCTGGCGGTGCTGGCCTGCGGGCTGGACATCGTCTATCCGCCGGAGCACGCCAAGCTGGCAATGGAGATCGCTGAGCGAGGGGCGCTTGTCAGTGACTACCCGCCGGGAACTCAGCCCTTAGGCGTCTATTTTCCCCGACGTAACCGCATCATGGCGGGCCTGAGCCTGGGCGTGCTCGTGGTTGAGGGCGACTTCAAGAGCGGGGCGATAATCACTGCCCGCCTTGCCCTGGAGCAGGACCGCGAGGTGTTCGCGGTGCCGGGCAGCATATTCTCAGTCCAGAGCCGCGGCACCAACTCCCTCATCAAGGAGGGCGCGAAACTGGTACAGGGCGTGGAGGACGTGCTGGAGGAGCTGAACCTGACTATGGTGCCCCAACAGCTAGAGATGAAAGAAGCCATGCCGGCGACGGATACGGAAGCCGGTCTGCTGCGTCATATATCCAGGGAGCCGGTACACGTTGATGATGTGTGCCGGCAGAGCGGCCTCCCCATCGCCACGGTGAGCAGCGTCCTGGCGATGCTGGAGCTCAAGGGGCTGGTCCGCCAGATGGGACCCATGTCTTACGTCCGGGCGAGGGAAACGCAGGCTAGCTACGGAGGATAGCTTAGGGTGACGAAGAAGAAGAACAGGAGCCTGGTGGTGGTGGAGTCGCCGGCCAAGGCGCGAACGATATCCCGAATTCTCGGTTCAAACTACGACGTCCGGGCCTCGGTGGGCCACGTCCGTGACCTGCCCAAGTCCGACCTGGGCGTGGATGTTGAGGATGGATTCCGGCCAAAGTACGTAATCCCGCGTGAGAAGTCGCGCGCCGTGAAGGAGATCCGCCAGGCGGCTGAGGGCGCTTCCACCGTCTATCTGGCCACCGACCCCGACCGCGAGGGTGAGGCTATCGCCTGGCACCTGATCGAGGCCGCCGCCCTTGAGGGCAAGGCGCACCGCCGGGTAGTGTTCCACGAGATCACCCCCGAGGCGGTGCAGGAGGCGTTCGGCCACCCACGCGATATCGACATGCAGCTCGTAGACGCGCAGCAGGCGCGTCGGGTGCTGGACCGGCTTGTGGGATACCGTTTGAGCCCCTTCCTCTGGAAGCAGGTCAAGCGCGGTCTGTCCGCCGGGCGCGTGCAGTCGGTAGCTGGGCGGCTGGTGGTGGAACGGGAGCGCGAGATCCAGGGCTTCTCGCCGCGGGAGTACTGGACCATCGATGCCACGCTGGCAAAGGGCCGGGACGGCGCATCGAACCAGACCGCCCCCGCCAGCGGGGAGGGGTTCCGCGCCCGTCTCGTGGGCTACGTGGGGGGCAAGAAACGCAAGCTGGAGATCGAAGGGCAACTGGAGGCGGAACGGCTGTGCGCCCTGCTGAAGTCATCCACCTACCGCGTTCTCTCCGTCCAGAAGAAGGTGCAGCATCGGAGGCCGGCGCCGCCCTTTATCACTAGCACCCTCCAGCAAGAGGCATCGCGCAGGCTGGGGTTCTCCACCCGGCGGACGATGGCCCTGGCCCAGCAGCTCTACGAAGGGCTCGCGCTGGGTGCAGGGGGTGAAGTGGGCCTGATTACCTATATGCGCACCGATTCCACACAGGTGGCTGAGGCCGCGCAGAGGGAGGCCCGGCAATTCATCAGCGCCAAGTTCGGCAAGGAGTTCGTCCCGCCTTCGCCGCGCCGCTACCGCAAGAAGGTTAAAGGTGCGCAGGAAGCGCACGAGGCGGTGCGTCCCACCTCCGTGACGCGCGAGCCGGCAGCCGTCCGCCGCCACCTGGCCAACGACCAGTATCGGCTGTACAACCTTATCTGGCAGCGGTTCGTATCCAGCCAAATGGCGGACGCCACGTTTGACCAGACGGTGGCGGAGATCGAGGCGGCACCCGACAGCGATAGCAGCCGGTTCCTCCTGCGGGCCGCCAACACACAGCTGCGGTTCGCCGGTTACCGGCAGCTCTACGAGGAGGGCAAGGATAACGGCGAGGAGGAGGACGAAGGCAAGAACCCCCTGCCCGACCTGGCCGCAGACGACCCGCTTCGGATGCTGGAGCTATTGCCGGAGCAGCACTTCACTGAGCCGCCGCCCCGATACACGGAGGCCAGCCTGGTCAAGGCGCTGGAGGAGAAAGGAATCGGCCGGCCCAGCACCTACGCACCCACCGTAGCGACCATCCAGGACCGAGGCTACGTCGAGAAGGAAGAACGCCTCCTGCGGCCAACCGATCTCGGATTCGTGGTCAACGACCTGCTCGTGGAGCACTTCCCCGACTTCGTGGACGAAGCGTTCACGGCGGAAATGGAAAACGGACTGGACGAGATCGCCAGCGGGGGAGGGCCGTGGCAGCCTGTCGTGGAGCAGTTCTACCGGCCCCTGGAGCGGGCCCTGGATGCCGCCGCCAAAGCCGCTCCCCAGCGGGAGATGACGGACGAGAAGTGCGAAAAGTGTGACCGCCCCATGGTCGTGCGCTGGGGGCGCCGCGGCCGGTTCCTGGCCTGCTCCGGCTTCCCGGAATGCCGCAGCAGCCGGCCCCTGGAGGGCGAGGAGGAGCCCCAGCCCGAGCCCACGGACGAGAAGTGCGACGACTGCGGCGCGGCCATGGTCATCCGCAGCGGCCGCTTCGGACGATTCCTGGCCTGCACCCGCTATCCGGAGTGCAAAGGACGCCGCCCCCTGCTCACGAAGACGGGAGCGTCCTGCCCGGACTGCCGCGGCGACCTCGTCGAGAGGCGGTCGCGCAAGGGGCGCGCCTTTTTCGGCTGCGCCAACTATCCGAAGTGCCGCTTTGTGGTGTGGAGCAAGCCGCTGACCCAGGCGTGCCCGCAGTGCGGTGGATTGCTGACAACGGAGAAACAGCAAGAGGAAGGTAAGCCGAGGGGCCGTTGCTCCGCCTGCGCCTGGCGGGGAGAGGTGGCGGAGGAGGAGCCGGCTCCGACCCCAGCCTGATGGAAGCGCTGATCGAGGACTACGTCCGCTATCTGACCGCGGAGCGCAATCTCTCACCGTACACCCTCAGGAACTACCGCGCCGACCTGCGCGACTTCGGCCGCTACCTGGAAGCGGAGGAGAGGCTCGGCCCCCTGGACGTGGACCGGCATTCGTTCCGGCGCTATCTTGGCCGCCTGCACGAGGCGGGGACAGCGCTGGCCAGCGTCCGACGCAAGGTGAGCACGATTCACACCTTCTACCGCTACCTCGTCGTCCAGGGCGCTCTGGAGCGCGACCCCCTCCTGGGAGTGAGCAGCCCGAAGAGGGAACGGCGGCTTCCGCAGATCCTGAGCAAAGACGACCTCACGGCGATTATCGAAGCCGCAGACTCGGCCGACCCACAAGGACTGCGCGACCGGGCCATCCTGGAACTGATCTACGCCGCCGGGCTGCGGCTCGCCGAGGTGGTGGGCCTGGACGTGCCGGGCGCCGATCTGCGCGAACGCCTGGTGCGGGTGCGCGGCAAGGGGAACAAGGAGCGGATCGTGATCATTGGTCGGCCAGCGGCGCAGGCGCTTCAGCGCTACCTGCGGGAAGGCCGGCCCAAGCTGACGCGGGCGGAAGAGACATCGCTTTTCGTCAACCGAGAAGGCGGGAGACTCTCCGGCCGCTCCGTGCAGAAGGTCGTGCGCAAACACGCGCTGATGGCGGGCCTGGACCAGCGGGTGTTCCCGCACCTGTTGCGCCACTCCTTCGCCACTCACCTGCTGGACGGCGGG
>MGNZ01000157.1:7256-7408 GCA_001795235.1 Chloroflexi bacterium RBG_16_64_32
CGCAAATATATACGCACGTCACAGAGGAGCAGCAGAGACGCGTCTACAGCCAAGCATTTTATAGGCAGGTGCGACTGAAGGCTCGTAAGGAACAGAACGGTGATAATTGAAGCGCAGAACCTGAGCATGCCAGACCTGCGCCAGTCTGCAAG
>MGNZ01000157.1:7665-9236 GCA_001795235.1 Chloroflexi bacterium RBG_16_64_32
GCCGAGATCGAAGACAGGGTCCGCCGGCGCGCGGGCGAGATGGGGGCTGATATCAGCGCCTTCCAGTCGAACAGCGAGGGCGAGATCATCGACTTCCTGCAAAGAGAAGCTGCCGGCGCCGACGGCGCCATGATCAACCCCGGCGCTCTCACCCACTACAGCCTTGCCCTGCGCGATGCCCTGGCGGCGGTCAGCCTGCCGTTCGTGGAGGTGCACATCTCGAACATCTACGCGCGAGAGGAGTTCCGCCATCACTCCGTCCTCGCCGATCTGGCGGTGGGCCAGGTGAGCGGGCTGGGCTGGCGGGGTTACCTCGCGGCCCTTGAGTCGCTGGTCGGCATCTTAAACGAGGGCAGCCCATGAGCGAACGGCTGCAGCGGCTACGGGCGCGAATGACGGACGTTGGCCTGGACGCCTTCCTGGTTGGGGCGCCGGCCGAGGACACCTTTCACACCCTCGCGGCCAACCGGCGCTACCTGTCCGGCTTCAAGGGCTCCATGGCCTGGCTGCTGGTAACCGCCGACGCCGCTTTCATCGCCGTGGACTTCCGCTACTTTGAGCAGGCGGAGCGGGAGTCGCCCGGTTTCAGCCTGTTCCGCACCAGCGGCGACATGAAGAGCTGGTTCGGATCGCTCATCGGCCAGGCGGCGCTGACGGGCAAACGCATCGGCTTCGAGCCGGCGGGCGTGACCATGAGGGACTACCAAGCGATGAAGAAGGCGCTGGAGAAGATGCCGCCGGACGAACGGCCGAAGCTGCTGACGGCGCCGCCCATCGTGGAGGAGCTGCGGGCGATCAAGGAGCCGGAAGAGATCGCCGCCATCCAACGGGCGGTAGACCTGGGGGACGAAGCGTTTCAGGCCGTCGCCCAGCGCATCGAGCCAGGGCTGACGGAGCGGCAGGTGGCCTGGGAGATCGAGATGTACGCCCGCGAGCACGGCGCCGAGGGGATGTCGTTCGAAACGATCGTGACGGCGGGCCCCTGGGCGGCGATGCCGCACGCTCAACCCCGCGACCGGCCCATCGAGGCCGGACAGCCGATCGTCATCGATATGGGGGTGCGGGTCGACGGCTACTGCTCCGATCTCACACGCACCATCGTGGCCGGCGGCGAGAGCGACGACCGCTTCCGCGAGATTTACGACATCGTGCTGACGGCGCAGCTCACGGCGGAGGAGCTTGTGAAGTCCGGCATGGGCGGTGAGGAGGCGCACATGCTGGCCCACAACGTAATCGAGGAGGCGGGCTACGGGGAGAACTTCGGCCACGGCCTGGGTCACGGCGTCGGCCTGCTGGTCCACGAGGCGCCGCGGCTGGCCAAGACCTCAAAGGACGAGCTGAAGGACGGGATGGTAGCCACCATCGAGCCGGGGATATACATTAGCGGTTGGGGCGGCGTGCGCATCGAGGACATGGTGGTGTTCGAGAACGGGAAGGCGCGGGTGATGAGCCACGCGCCCAAGCTGGTGGCATGAGCGCGTCCGTCATCCTGAGCGAAGCGAAAGGTCTGAGGCGGGGCGCCGAGATTCTTCGCTCAGACCCGCCGGTCGACTTTCGGTCGTGGTTCGGGA
>MGNZ01000158.1 GCA_001795235.1 Chloroflexi bacterium RBG_16_64_32
GTGGCTGATCGCCTGATGGGCGCCCTGCAGCGCCGCATGAGGATGCGCTAGGTGCCGACGGCGACGATCCTGGCCAAGCTCGACCTGGCGGCGGACCGGACGTTCACGACGGACATCAGCGCCTACCTCGTCGACCCGCAGGACCTGGGGGTGGACGGCCTCGGGCGCGAGGGCGACATGGACGCGGCGGGGCCGTCGCGCTGCCAGGTGCTCGTCGACAATGCCGACGGCCGGTTCAGCACCAAGAACAGCGGTTCGCCCTACTACCCCAACCTCAAGCCCGGCGTTCTGATCAGGGTCCAGGTTCCCTGGAACGCCGTAACCTACGACTATTTCCTGGGGATCGTGACCGAGATCGAGGTTCTGCCGATGCCAAGCGACAAGCTGGCGCGGCTGACCTGCATCGACATGATGGCCGTCCTGGCCGCCACAGACACGCGGTTGGCCGCGATGGAGAACCAGTACACGGGGGTGATAATCGATCGCCTGCTGGACGGCGCCGAGGGGGAGCTGGTCAGCAACCCACGATTCGAGAAGGACCTGACGGGCTACAGCGCCATCGGTGGCGCCAGTGCCCCGGTCCGGGTGACGGTCGGCGATATGCTGCACCTCCCTGCGGCGATGACCGTCACCGTCTCCAACGCCGCCGGCTCGGGCTGGCGCTATGACATCACGAGCAAGACGGCGGCAGGCCAGAAGGTCACGGCCGCCGCCTACGTCCGTGCCGAGGCGGACGCGGACGTAGGTAAGACAGTCGTGGCCCGCATCGCCGACAACGGCGGCGTGCGCGCCACCAGCGGCGTCGTCACTCTGACGGCGAGCTACCAGAGGGTGGTCGTCTCGGGCACCTTCGACGGGGCCTCAACAGCCCGCTACGTTGATGTCGTCACCAACGCTGCCCAGGGCGTCTTCACCTTCCGCACCGGCGCCAGCCACGCCGTAGCAGCCGTCGCCGCAATCCCCCGCGCCACCGACAAGGGCATCGCCACCATCGAACGGGCCTACTACCCGCGGACGCCGGCGCTGGCGGCGATCCAGGAGATAAGGGACAACGAACTGGGCGGGCTGTTCTTCTTCGATGCCGCTGGGGTGGCCACGTTTCAAGACCGTTCACATCGTTTCAGGGAGGCACACTCACGGACATCGCAGGCCACGATCGCCGAGAAGTTCACAGCGATCAGCTACCGAGAATCGCTCGACGACCGGCTTTCCGAGGTGCGGTTCTACTACGGGCGCTGGGACGTGGGGGCGCAGGCAACCGTCTTCTCGCTCATTCCAGCGCCAAGAGCGATTCCAGCGAACGGCAGTCTCACCATCGAGATCAGTTACGGCGGCGGCCTGGTCCGAAACACCGTCGTTCCCGTAGCCAACACCCACTGGAAGGCAAACTCTCTCCCCGACGGCACGGGCAGCGATGACAGCGGCAGCCTGACGTTTACGTTCCAGGACTTCGGTGGCGCCGCCGAAGCGAAGTTCACGAACAGCCTGAGCAGGGCCGTCTACCTGACCATGCTCGATGTCATCGGTACGCCCGTGCGCCCGGCCTCCGATGAGGTGCTGGCGACAGCGACACCGACGACGCCGCCGCCGCTCTCCAATCCGCTCGTCCATACCTACCCGCTCCAGACGAGCGAGCCGCACGTCCAGGCCTGGGCGGACTACCACGCCAAACGGCACGGCGATACGCAGCGTGAGCAGATCTCCATCGTCATCGACGCCCCCTGGCCGGATGCGGCGACGGACACCCTGATGGCGCAGGTCCTGGACCTGGATATCAGCGACCGGATCACGATCAGCGACACGACGTTTCCCTTCGGCTCGAAGGTCAACGGCGACTACTACGTCGATTCGATCTCGCGGCGCGTTGTCGCCGAGCAGGGCGGGGCCCGGCGGGCTGAGGCCGCACTGAGAGTGTCGCCGGTGGACCTGGACTATTGGATTTTGGGCACCGGCAAGCTCGATGACAGCGCCGGTGTAGACAATGCGAGGTTGGCAGTCTAATGGCTGATAGCTGGAACCCCCTGACGCCCCAAACCTTCGCTGTCGATGAGATCGTCTCCGCCGCGAAGCTGAACCAGGAACTGCGCGACAGGATACAGGCGCTGTTCAACGGCCTGGTCGGCGACGGGAGCGCCGATTTGGATGTGGTCCACCGTCACAAGAGCGGCACATTCGCGGCTCGCCCCGCTGCCGGCAGCGCCGGGCGACTCTATCGCGCTACTGATACCGGCGCCATCTTCTGGGACGATGTCACTGCCTGGCGTCACCTATCGGGCCGAGGCTTTTACGATGGATTCGACCGGGCGGACAGCACGACCCTCGGTAGCGCCGAGAGTGGCCACGCTTGGACGGAGAGTGTCGGCAACGCCGAGATCGTCACCAAGACCCTACGGGCGATCACTGATAGCATTGCCACCATCGATAGCGGCGCTTTGCTGGAGACAGCGCATTTTATGGCTACCTTCGACACAGGCAGCGTCGCTGGCAATGTCGATCTCGGTCTGGTGCTGCGCTTCGTGGACTCCAACAATTATCTGTTCTGTCATCAACTCGCAGCGACCAATCAGTTCCTGCTCAAGAAGGTTGTCGCCGGTGTCGCCACGACCCTGGCGTCTAGCTCCTACACGGCTCCTGCCAGCACTACCCATTACATCGAGGTTTTCCTGCGGGGCAACTTAGTCATCTGCCGTATTACTAATGCTGTCGGTGTTCCTCAGGCTCAACTTCAAGCAGATGTCGTGGCCGATACCGTAACGCCCTTCGCTACCGCTACTCGTTGTGGGGCGAGACTGTTCAATGAGGGTGTTACGGGTGACGTACTACACGGTCTCAACGTAGTGTTCAATGTCTAACATCCCCCGCGAAGACCTACTCCGCCGCCGATCACGCGCCGCCTTGCCCAGCCGCAGCGTCCGTGCGCAGAAGCTGGTGGAAGGCGAGATCGACGCCGGCTTGCTTCAAGGCAAGACTGCGAATCTGACCGATTTGGCCGAGGGGCAGGCCGTTGGCTTGGTTGACGGCAAACTGGCACCGCTAGACCTAGTCGAAGCCGATGCGACGGCGATCCATAGGGGTGCCGCAGGCGAGATAGCAACCATCCCCGAGAAGGTGACGCCGGCTGCCGCTGACCTGCTGGTTATCGAGGACTCGGCGGCGGCCAACGTCAAGAAGCGGGTGCAGGTGGGGAACCTTCCCGGCGGCGGCGGCGGTGGCTCTGTTGCCACGGATGTTATCTGGGATGCTGACGGCGACCTTGCGGTAGGGTCTGGTCCGGATACAGCAGCGCGGCTTGCGAGAGGTGCAGCTAGTTCTGTACTTCAGCCAAGTGGAACAACGCTTGCTTGGACGACGACTCCAACTATAGCGGGCCTCCTGACTCTTAACGCCGGCCTCAAGCTCGCCGCCGCCCAGCAGGTCCAGGACAGCGGCGGCACCGGCCGCATCCTCCTCGCCACCGCCACGCCGCACCTCACCCTCACCGGCGACCTCCGCGTAAGCGGCGGTTTCGTCGGCATCAACACCGCACCCGACCCAGTCCGCCGCCTCAAAGTCCTGGAGTCTGGCGCCCCCACCGCAGCGCAGGCCATCGCCGAGTTCACGACCTCCGGTCTCACCCTTAACACCGGCATCGGCCTCACCGCCCTCATCGGCGTACCCCTCGTCACCGTCGCCGCCGCCGCCGCAGCCGGAGACCTGATCGCCCTCAACTTCTCGTTCGGCGCCACCGGCGGCACCGGCGGCGGCACCATGAGCGTCGCTAGGGGCATAGACATCCGGACCTTCTTCCCGAACTGGAACGGCGCTCTCGCCGAGCTCACCGGCATCTACCTAGCGAACCAGGCCATCAGCGGCGCCGGCTCCGTTGCCCTCGCCACCGGCATCTACATCCCCAACTGGGGCGACGACGGCCAGGTAGTCGACTACTACGGCCTGCGCATCGGCAACCCCACCCTAAACACCGGCTTCCGCCGCCTGATCGAGGCAGGCCCGGCCACGCCCAACCTCCGCCTTGAGGGCAACGCCCCCTCCAACCCCGGCGCAGGCCTGGGCCGCTCCCAGCTCTTGCTCGCGTTCAACGAGAACGGGACCGTCACCCTGCGCCGCGTCGAGCACAAGTCTGGCACAGCCCTAGTCGCCGGAGATAAGGTGCTCGTAGCCATCTAGGAGGACACCCACATGCCACGCCTCATCATCACCGTCGACGGCAAGACCTACAACCTCCCCGACGCCGCCGTCCCCAAGCTCCAGGTCCAGGTTGACCGCAACAACGCCGCCAACAACACGGCGCTCCCCCTTGGCGACTGGCTTGCCCTCCACCTGCAGGAAGTCGCCATCGCCCCCGAGCTCAGCGCCGCCATCGACAGCCTGCGCAAGCAACAGGAGGCCGACGCCAACGCCGCCCTAACGGCGGCCATCGCCGCCGCCCGCGACGAGCTCCTGGCCGCCCTGGCTACGCCATGACTGACCTCCTGCGCGTCGTGGACTATTCAAAATTTCAAGGCACCGTCAGCCGCGCCTCTCACCGGGCGATGCGGGAAGACGGGATCGCTGGCGTCGTCGTCGGCCTCTGGCATGGCCTGGACGCCAACCCCTACGCCCTGAACTCGCTCGCCAACGCGAAGGACGAAGGGCTGCTGCGGGGCGGCTACGTAGTCGTCAACGACCGGCCAGGGCGCGACGCGGTCCGGGCGGCGCAGCAGGTCGCGGGCGGCCACTGGCCCCAACTGTTCGGCGTGGCCATCGATGTTGAGATCAGGGGCGTGACGGAGGCGATCCTGGCTGACGCCTTCGATGAGGTGGAGCGGCTGGGGCAGCGTCCCTTCCTCTACACCGGCAACTGGTTCTGGAACTGGTGGGCGCTGGAGCTGGGGCACTTTCCCGACGCCAGCCGCTATGGCGCCTGGATCGCCGTCTACAACGGCATCGCCGACTTGACCTCAGTCCCGCCGCGCCCCGGCTACGGGCCCATCGTCGGGCACCAGTACCGGGGCAGCACTTCGGCTTACGGAACGACCGTGGACTTCAACGTGTTCAATGCGGCGTGGGCCAGGGCGTGGCCGCAACCGCCACCAGTAGCAGAGGAGGACGACATGCCACTGACAGACGAGGACAAGGCTGACATCCGCCGCATCATGGAGACGGTCTTCTCTGAGTTCATGCAGGAGAACATCCGAAGCATCGTTGCCCAGGAGCTGGGTATCGTCCCGCGCTATGAGGGTGCGCCAGCGCAGCCTACGGCCCTTGACCTCATCAAGGTCGCTGTAGGTGTAGAAGAGGCCGCCATTGCAAAGGCTGTGCGGGCCGAGTTCGAGACCGATCCGCTGAAGTAGCGATGGAAGCGCAGAGCCGCCGCGCTCGGCCCCGTCGGAGGGCGCAAGACATGATCGCGCCAGGCAGCGAGCCTATCCCGCTGCACGAGAGCGACCACGGGGCGCTGTGGCAGGCGATCCGTGGCGTTGAGGCGAAGGTGAACTACATACTTGGCATACTGGCCGTCATCCTGCCGCTTACCCTCGCTGTGCTGGCTGCCGTGGTGTTGAAGTGAAGGAGGAGACATGACGGAGGCGATTCTCAAGCTGGCCCGTGGGCTCGTGCGGCCCCTCGCGTTGCTAGCTATCGTCGGGGGCGTGGTCGGCTTCCTAGCGGTCGGCAAGGTGGAGGAAGCGAAGTTCCTGGCGGGCTTCGGCGGGCCCATCCTTGGCTTCTACTTCCTCGAGCGGAAAGTCCGTCACGACAACGGCAGCGCGTGAGAGCTGACCTCCCCTGCCCCCGCTGCGGTGGCAACCTGCTGCCAGACACACTCGGCGAGGGGGACCTGTGCTGTCTCCAGTGCTCGCGGCGCTACAACCTCATCGAGAGCCGCCTGGAGCCCGCGCAGCTTGCCTTCGAGGCGCTGCCCAGCCCCCGGCGCGGCTGCCGTAATAAAGTAAAACGCCTGCGGCTTTCCTTGCCCGACGGCTAAGGAAGGTTGGCTTACGCAGGCACGTAGCCCCGCGCCCTGGCCCACGCTAGCGACTTCGCATCGACCGCCCCCGCCGCCTCCGCCGCCGCCAGTACGTCGCCGGCCACCGCCAGCACCCCCACGATCTCCCACGCCGCTGCCATCGCTCTGAGCATCGCGCCCTCCCCGCCGGCGATCTCCATGGCCAGCTTCTGTCCCTCGCCCTCGTGCCTCCAACCCTGCCCCAGCCGCAATCGAGCCTGTCCCTTGATGCAGGCCGCCGTCACGATGTCCAACATCGTCCCGCCCAGCGGCTCGTACTGCGCGAGCATGGGCAGCGCCACCCCGACACGCGACAGCCAATCGGAGTACCGCACGCTCACAGCACCGAGGGCGCGGTCCAGGACGCGGCTGATACGGGCGTTGGGATAGTCGCGGGGATGCGACCCGCCCACAACGATGTAGGCGGCCGTCTCCGGGCCCGCCGGTAGCTGCTCGCCCGGACTCAGGTCCTCCAGCTCGTAGCCGTCCTCCGACAGCCCCGCCAGCGCCGCGAGGATGCTCTTCTGGGCCTGGTGGAACTGATCATGGACGATCGCGCCGAGTGGGTACGAGCGTTGCCTGGCCTCCGACTGACCGCCGACGACGCTCACCACCAGGCGGGCGTAGGTGTCGTGCTGTCCCAGCGCCCTCACTCCGTCTCCTCCCGCGCGACCTGCTCCAGCAATTCCGCCCGCCACTGGCCGATGAAGCCGGGTGGCAGCTTCATGATCTTCTCCAGCTCCGCCAGCCCCTCAAGCCTCTGGCGCGCCGTGCGCGGCGGCTCCGGTCGCGGCCGCCAGTCCTTCGGGTAGCCAGCGACGGCGCGGAGCTGGTCGCGCACGTCCTCGGAGAGCATGTCCCACACGGCGACCAGGTGACGCGATGGTCGCGCGGGTTTCGGCTTCCCCCTGCTCACCCGCGGCGCTCCGTGCCGCACGTAGGACAGCGCGTGGAGCCGAGCTGGTAGCCCACGCCCTTGACGTTCGTGATCTCGACGCCCTTGAAGTGCCGCAGATGGTAGATCAAGGACCGCAGGTCGGCGTTATCCGCTACCGTATAGTTCGCCTGCTCGCCGAAGAGGCGGGCCAGCAGCTCGCCTCGCGTCACCACGGCGCCGTCCGCGGCGTACAGGGCGTCGTACAGCCGCCGCTCAAAGGCCGTCAGGTTCACTTTTGACATCGCCGCGGGTTTCCGCTTCAGCCGCTCGACCGCGCCGTAGGGATCGCTGCCGAGCACGCGGCGGTAAGCCTGCGCGAGATTCAAGGCGAAGTCCACATAGAAGCGCTCCGTCGCCGTCAAGTCCGTCACTTCACCGCCCGATAGCGCCGGAGTTGCGTCCAGTGCAACTGCTTCCGACGCTGCCGCTTGCCCCGCTGGTGCTGGTGCGAGCCGACGACGCCGCCGACGACACGCCGCCGGGCGAGCTTCGGGGCGCGCTCCGCGTAGAAGCGCTCCAGCGCCGCCTCGACCTCAGCCTGACGCGGATTCGTCATCCTGCTGTAGCTGCCTGATCTCTAGTTCGCCTTGCGCGTCGAAGGCATCGATCTCCAGCCTCAAGCGGGGGAATGCTGAACCGCCGGCACCGTACGCCAGCTCGCAGGATAATAGCCGCTTCAACAGCTTCCCGTTGACATAGACTGCCGTCCCATAGGGCTGCCCGTTGAAGACGATCCTCATCTCGCCAATGCGAAGCTCGCCGGTGATCTTTACTGCCACGCTAAGTTGGTCCATCCCTCTCCTCCAAAGAAAAGGGCCGCACCTGTTGACGGAGGGAATCCCCCGACAACAAGCACGGCCCGCGGTCGTCCGCTGGGCTGGATTAGGTTACGGCGGCTTCTCCTGCGGCCTGGCGCCTAGCAGGCGCCGCATGAAGAGCTGTACCTGGTCGCCTGTGCGCATCCGCTGGCCCGTGTCGATCTCCTTGATCTGGCCCGCCTCAAAGGTGAACGTGACGGCGCCGAAGAACCCGGCGGCCTCGCAGGCCGCGAGCACGCCCGGAGCGAGCGCGTTCAGGCCGTCCATCACGTATCTAGTATAGCGTCTGTCTATAGCTGGTAGCGGCTGCGGTTATGGGAAGTGGGGCTAGCTCGCCGCCGCCTTCTTCTCGCGGCGGAACGTCACGCTGTAGCCCGTCGCCCCGAACAGCCACAGGGGCGGGATGAGCAGCCGGATCAGCGGGCGGCGCGTGAACGTGTCCGTGCTCACGACGTCCCAGCCGAGCTCGGCGGCGAGACGGATCTCGCGTTGCATCTCAGGGCGGTTCTTGTACTGGCGGACGGCGTAGATCTCCGCGTCGTCCTCATACCACTTCGCCATGACTGTCCCCCTTTCTGCTAGCCGGCGTCAGCCGGCACTGTCCAGTGCATCGACCGCCTGCTGGAGGCGTTCCGGCGTGGTGTGCAGGTAGATCGACGTGGTGGCGATGTTGCTGTGGCGCATCAACTCCTGCACTTCCTTGAGGGTGACGCCCTGGCGGAGCAGGTGAGTGGCGAAGCTGTGGCGTAAAGCGTGTAGGTGCCCCTTGCGACGGGAGATTCCGGCCCGCTCGCAGACGCGCTCCATCCAGTAGGACGCCATGCGCTGGCTGA